>CBFIFL010000048.1:0-22299 GCA_965661855.1 Flavobacteriales bacterium | reverse complement strand
TGTGATTAAATGGACAGATGTAAGTTTACTTTTCGTTTTATGTTTTAAATGAGTTCCCATTCTAGAATATGCATCAGTAGTTTCACCAACATAAGCCGTTTTAGTATCACCATCACTTAAAATATAAACTAGAGGCCAAAGGTCTTTAGCAAAATGATTTGTACTGAAATCTTCAAATAGACTATTCTCAAAGTCGTAATGATTTATTTTTACTTGAGTTTGGATCATTAAAGCTCGTTATATTTTTTCGCAGTTCCTTTTGCTTTATCTATTGGGTATTTTTCTCCGTTCTTTTTGATTTTGTCGAGCAGAATATCTTTGACGTCAAATCCATATTTTTCGGCTAATAGAAGAGAATAGGCAAGAACATCTGCTAACTCCTCTTTTACCTTTTCCTTATCTGCTTCTTCATGAGATTTCCATAAGAAGTTTTCTAAAAGTTCTCCTGCTTCAATATTGAGAGCCACTGCGAGATCTTTAGGATTGTGAAACTGTTCCCAGTCTCTCTCATTTCTGAATTTAATCAGAGCTTCTGTTATTTCTTTTATGTCACTCATACTTTATTCATTTGATTGTGCTTAACGTTTGTGTATATCGCATGCAACAATATCTCTCTATTTGGAAATAAACGCGCATGCATCATATATCTATTTTACTAATCTAGTGGATTTTTTATCGATTTAAAAGGCTTTTAATTGAAGGAACCACAGATTACTCAGATTTCACGGATTTTCTTTCTGGCACATCAGTAAATGATAGCGAGGCTAAAGTAGATCTCTCCAATTTGCTCCAGAAGTGATGATAAAACCATCAGAATTTATAAGCACAAAAAAAGCCACGCTGTTAAAGCGTGGCTTTCAATATTTAAGAAAGTGATTATTATAATCCTAATAGCACTTCTTCTGGTTCTTTTCCTCCGAACATTAATTTCACAGGATTTTCTAAGAACTCTTTTACCGTTTTTAAGAATCCAACTGACTCTTTACCGTCAATGATTCTGTGATCGTATGATAAAGCCACATACATGATTGGTCTTATCACTACTTCTCCATTGATTGCAACCGGACGCTCAACGATGTTGTGCATTCCTAAGATTGCTGATTGAGGTGGGTTGATGATTGGCGTTGATAACATTGAACCAAATACACCTCCGTTTGTGATCGTGAAAGTCCCTCCGTTCATTTCGTCAACTGTGATCTTACCATCTCTTGCTTTGATAGCTAAACGCTTGATTTCAGCTTCTACCTCAGCTAAAGACATTTGCTCTGCATTTCTCACTACAGGAACCATTAATCCCTTTGGAGAAGATACTGCAATACCGATATCTGCATAATCATAAGAGATCATCTCTTTACCGTCGATCATTGAGTTAACCGAAGGATAAATTCTTAAAGCTTCTGTACATGCTTTCGTGAAGAAAGACATGAAACCTAAACTTGTTGCGTGATGCTCTTTGAATCTCTCTTTGTATTTTTTTCTTAAGTCCATGATAGGCTTCATATCAACTTCGTTAAACGTAGTCAACATTGCCGTTTCAGACTTAACACTTACTAAACGCTCAGCAACTTTTCTTCTAAGCATACTCATTTTCTGAGCAGACTTTTCTCTAGTTCCTCCCCATCCTTGCATTACTTCTCCTGCAGAAACTCCTGCAGCGATGTAACCAACAACGTCAGCTTTAGTGATTCTTCCACCTTTACCTGTTCCGCTTACTTTAGAAGCGTCTACTCCATTTTCAGCTAACATTTTCTTTGCTGCTGGTGAAGGATGTCCGGTAGCGTTTGAAGTACCTGCTGCTGGAGCTGGTGCTGCTTTTTCGGCAACTGGTGCTGGTGTTGGAGTAGCATCAGCTTGAGCAGTTTCTAATCCTGCTGGCACTTCTGCATCCATATCAATTTTACAAACAACAGAACCAACCTCTACTGAATCACCTTCTTCGAATAACCATGTGATTACTCCTGATTCTTCAGCTGGAAGCTCTAATGTTGCTTTATCTGAATCTACCTCTGCGATAGCTTCATCTTTTTGTACGTAATCTCCGTTTGATTTCAATAATTGAGCTAATTCAACCTCGGTAATTGATTCTCCTGGAGAAGGTATTTTCATTTCTAAAACACCTCTTGGCTCTTTAGGCTTTGCCGGAGCAGCCGCTGGAGCTGGAGCTTTTTCAGCAACTGGTGCTGGAGCAGCTTCTTCTTTAGGAGTTTCTGTTCCTGCTGGAGGCGTAGCGCTTGTATCAATTCTACAAACTACTTCTCCTACATTTACTGCATCTCCTTCTTCCGCTAATAAAGTAATCGTACCAGATTCTTCCGCCGGAAGCTCTAATGTTGCTTTATCTGAATCTACTTCTGCAATAGGCTCATCTTTAAAAACGTAATCTCCATCAGACTTTAACCATTGAGCAATCTCTACTTCTGTGATTGACTCCCCTGGTGAAGGGATTTTCATATCGATAATCATGATACTAAGCTTTTACTTTCGCGTATTTAAATACTTCGTTGAATAAATCTTCTGTTCTTTGTTGGTGTCTCTTACCTGAACCTGTTGCTGGTGCAGCAGATCTTGCTCTTGAAATCACCTGAATATTTGTTTCTCTCATACGTGTCAATACGTACCACCAAGCACCCATGTTTTCAGGTTCTTCCTGAACCCATAATAGGTTTTCCATGTTTTTGTATGACTTAATTTGAGCATCGATTTGATCTTGAGGGAAAGGATACAATTGCTCCACTCTCATGATCGCAATGTTGTTCGCTTTTAACTCTTCTCTTCTTTCATCAAGCTCGTAGTAAATCTTACCATTACATAAGATTACAGTATCTACATTGTCTTTTTCAACCGTTGTATCTGCGATTAACTCTTGGAAGTTTCCTTCTGTTAAGTCACTCACTGAAGAAACACAAGATGGGTATCTTAATAATTTCTTTGGTGTAAATACAATCATTGGCTTTCTAAACGGACGGTTCATCTGACGACGAATTGCGTGGAAGAAGTTAGCAGGAGTAGTACAGTTTAAGATTTGCATGTTATCATGCGCACATAACTGTAAGAAACGCTCCATTCTTCCTGAAGAGTGCTCAGCACCCATTCCTTCATAACCATGAGGTAATAACATTACCAATCCGTTTTGAGTCTTCCATTTATCCTCACCAGCTACTAAAAACTGATCGATGATAATTTGTGCTCCGTTATTGAAATCTCCAAATTGAGCCTCCCAAATCACTAAGTCATATGGAGAAGCCAAAGCATATCCATATTCGTAACCTAGAACTCCGTACTCAGAAAGTAGTGAGTTGTAGATTCCCATTGATCCTTTTTGATCTGGAGAAATATTATTTAAAGGTCTGTACTCTTCTTCAGAGTCTTCTACCTTAATTACTGCGTGTCTGTGAGAGAAAGTACCTCTTTCTACATCTTGTCCTGTAAAACGAACATTATTTCCATCTAATAAAACAGATCCGTAAGCAAGCATCTCAGCCATACCCCAATCTAATTTATCCGTTTCGAAGAACATTTTTCCTCTCTTATCTAATTCCTTAAGAACCTTTCTGATGAACTTCTTTCCTTCTGGAGCTGTCGATAATGCTTTTGCAATTTTCTCTAAGTTATCCCTAGAAACTCCTGTTGTTGGAGATTTTGCAATATCCTTTTTAGTAGAATTTCTAAACTCTTCCCAGTACTCTTCCATAAAGTGAGTCACCTCACCTTTTGTAATTTCCTTAGCCTCGTCTAATCTCGCACTAAGTTGATCTTGAAATTCTTGCTGCATATCTTTTGCTAGCTGACCTTCAATGTCATTGTTATTCAACAACTTGTCAACGTAGATCGATCTAGGATCTGGGTGCTTTGCAATTGCCTTGTATAAAATTGGCTGCGTATATCTAGGCTCATCTCCTTCATTATGTCCGTGCTTACGGTAACATAATAAGTCAATGAAAACATCTGTATGATACTTCTGTCTCCATTCCATCGCTAAATTCATTGCGTGAACTAAAGCTTCTGCATCATCTCCATTTACGTGGAATACAGGAACCTGAGTTACTTTTGCAATATCAGTACAATAGATTGACGAACGAGCGTCTAGGTAATTTGTAGTAAATCCTACTTGATTATTAATTACAATATGTAAAGTACCTCCCGTAGAATATGCTTCTAGGTCTGCCATTTGAGTTACCTCATAAACAATACCTTGAGCAGCTACAGCAGCATCTCCGTGAATTAATACTGGACAAACTTTTGTATTATCTCCGTTGTAATGCTTGTCAATTTTAGCTCTAGAAATTCCTCCTACAACTGGATCAACCGCCTCAAGGTGAGAAGGGTTTGGCGCCAATGTTAATTTAACATCAGATCCATGATCCGTCTTCATTTGAGTCGAATACCCCAAGTGATATTTTACATCTCCATCGAAAACACTATCATCATCGTAGTCTTTCGATTCAAATTCAGAGAATATCTCCTTATATGTTTTGTAAAAAATGTTTGCTAAAACATTCAAACGACCTCTATGAGCCATTCCAACTACAAACTCTTCACAACCTAATTCCGAACCTTTTTCGATAGAAGCATCTAATGCTGGAATTAAAGTTTCTGCCCCTTGCAGAGAGAAACGCTTTTGTCCAACATACTTCTTATCCAAAAAGCTTTCAAAAATAACCGCTTGGTTCAACTTCTTTAAGATTTGCTTCTTTTGAGGAAGTGAAAAAGCTGTTTTATTCTTTTTTGATTCTATTTTATCCTGAAGCCATTTGATTTGCTCCGGATCTTTCAAGTGTCTAAATTCCACTCCAACAGACTCACAGTAAGTCTCTTCTAAATGAGCAATGATTTTAGTTAAAGATGCTTTCCCTATACCAATCTCCTCTCCAGCTTGAAACTCAGTAGCTAAGTCAGCTTTCGATAAACCAAAGTTTTCGATATCTAAACTTGGCTTATACTGTCTTCTTTCTCTAACTGGGTTGGTTTTTGTGAAAAGGTGTCCTCTATTTCTGTAAGCTAAGATTAAGTCTAAAACTTTAAACTCTTTCGTTACATTCTCCGGCACTGCTCCACCCTCATCATATGAAGTCTTTGAAAACTCAAAACCTTGAAAAAACAGGTTCCAACTTTCATCAACTGATTGAGGATCTTTTAAATAAGTCTGATATAACTCTTCAATTGAAGATACATCAGCATTTCCTACGAAAGAAAATTTATCCATGTTATTGGTCAATTTATATTCACAAATCTAAACAATGTACAACAATAGAAGAAGTAAAACACCTATAATTTCGACTGGTCGAAGCATAAGTCTGTTAAAGGTCTAGCCCTGTTCTTTGAAGTGCCTTCTAATTAACACCTTCTGCAGTTCTCTTTTAAGAATTAAATCTGCTAAAGCTTCACACAAAGCATCTAAATCTGCTACTCTCATTACATTTTGCACATCCTTCTCAGGAACGTCAATTCTGTATAATAGTTGCTGTAAATCCTCACTTCGTTTATTCATGTCTAATAAATAAAGTTTGAGAGATGCTCTAACGTCAGAAAGGATAGTACCTTCAGCCACATTCTTTAACGATTGCTCGTTGAAATCTTTATTGGTTTGCTCCACTACCTCTTTCAAAATATTAGGCTCCAAATTCTTTAAATGTATGTTAGACCAAGAAAGTTCTTTCATTTTAACGATGCTTTGAAACAATATACTTTTTTTGTTGTTATTGAAGTATGACAAAAGTTCTAATCACAGGTGGATCTGGTCAAATCGGTACCCGTTTGACAACATTTCTTGAATCAAAGGGATATGAAATCGCTTGGCTTTCCAGAAATCCAGATAAGTTTTCGCAAAAAAGCTTTTACTGGAATCCTAACAAAGGGGAATTAGATGAAAAGTCACTTGATTACGCGGATGTCATTGTACATTTAGCCGGAATAGGAATCATGGATAAAAGGTGGTCTGATTCGTTTAAATCAGAGATCATATCTAGTCGAGTGAATGGACTTAATCTTTTATCGGAACGATTAAAAAAAGGATCCAAAAAACCCATCTTCATATCAGCAGCAGGTATCAATTACTATGGTGCATTCTCTAAAGATGAAATTCAAACGGAAGATTCACCGCTAGGAGAAGGCTTTATTGCAGAGGTTTGTGAAAAATGGGAGGCCGCAGCTTTGCAGTTAGAAGATCAAGTACAATCACTTTGTATTTTAAGAATAGGACTAGTTCTTGGAAAAGGAATGGTTGGTTATGAAAAAATGGCTTTACCAATTAAATGGGGAGCTGGAAGTAGACTGGGTTCTGGCAATCAAATGATGCCTTGGATTCACCATCAAGATTTATGCGCAATGATCTGTCATTCCATCGAAAAGGAAGTCAATGGGATTTACAATGCTGTCTCACAATCAGATTCTCAAATTGAATTGACAAAAAAGATCGCCAAACATTTTAAGCGACCTGTATTCTTACCTGCGGTTCCTGGATTTGTTCTTAAGTTATTGCTTGGTGAAGGCTCCTCGTTGGTACTAAATGGATATCCTGCTTCAAATGAAAAAATTAAAGCAACTGGATTTGAATTCAAATATTTGAATCCGAACGATTAGTTTTCTCTTGATTGTAATTGATCAGCAAACTTCTTAAGTTCAGACTTGTATGAATCTGTAACTGAAAGTCCTTCTAAGGTTTTTAAACCTTTAGTGTAATATGCTTGAATTAGACTTTTAGTGTCTACATCAACACCATATTTGTTGTATAAGGCTTTAACCCCTTCTACTTTTTTGTTGTTATCCGTTTCTACCTTTAACTTATCCCAAGCCAAGTTATCTTCTTGTGAAATCTTCTTCTCTAATTGAAGGTATAAATAGGTCTTCTTGTTCTCGATGATATCCCCACCTACTTGCTTACCAAATTTAGCTTGATCTGCGTATACATCTAATAAATCATCCATTAGTTGAAACGCTAATCCTACTTCTATAGCAAATTGATAAACGCTATCTTTTTGTTCTTCGCTAGCCTCTCCTAAGATTGCTCCGATTCTCATCGCACCACCAAGTAGCTCAGCAGTTTTGTAGCGAATCATATGGATATAACTATCAACTGAAACCTTATCTAGCTCCTCAAAATCCATGTCCAATTGCTGTCCTTCACAAACCTTAATAGAAGTAGTATTAAACACCTCTAATACTTCATGAAGCATTTCAGCCGGAACATTCTTGATTACATGCTGATAAGCCTGAACCATCATCGTATCTCCTGAAAGAATAGCCACGTTCTCATCCCATTTTTCATGAACGGTTTCGTTTCCTCTTCTTAAAGGAGCATTGTCCATAATGTCATCATGGACTAAAGTAAAGTTGTGGAATATCTCTATTGCCAAGGCTGGATTAATAGCCAATTCTCGTTTTGCTCCATAACCTTCTGCAACCAACATCAATAGATATGGACGCAATCTTTTACCTCCAAGAGATAAAATATAAGCTATAGGATCATATAAATTTGCTGGACTTTCAGGATACTCAATAGCCTTAAGTCCTGCTTCGATCTCCGAGAATAAATCTTTCATTATCTATAAAACAGTGTACTTATTGAAGTATTCACTATCAAGAACTTTCTTGATCCCTTTTTCTAAAGCCAATAATTCAGTCCCTAGTAAAGTTTTCATTTTTGAGTTATCCGGACATCTTCTCATCATATCACCTTCCATAAGAGCAGGTAAGTGAACGATTTTCGACTCTGAATTAGTCAACTTAATAATAATCTTAGCTAGCTCCAAGATTGTAATCTCAGTTTCTCCACCAACGTTCATTACGTCGTTAACCACTTTGTTTTGTTTGAACGCTTGGTAACATGCCTCAACATTATCATCAACAAAGCAGAATGTTCTAGTTTGATTACCATTTCCATAAATAGTGATATCCTCGTTTTTCAAGGCCTTATTCATGAACTTAGACATAACAAAGTCAGTACTTTGCTTAGGTCCGTATGTATTGAAAAATCTAAAGATGGTATACTCTAGACCAAATTCTTTCTCGTAAGACTTAACAAAAGATTCTCCTACGTTTTTAACAACTGCGTAAGGTACTCTTGAGTTTAATGGAGTAGTTTCTTCATGCTGAGGAAGCTCAACAGGCTCACCATAAACTTCCGAAGAAGATGAAAAGTAAACTCTTTTTACTCCCGTGTTTTTAGCTAAATCCAAGACATTTTTAAATCCTTGAATATCCTCTAAAACAGCAACTGGATTATCTTGAGTTCTCTTTACCCCAACTAATGCAGCGTAATGAAATACGTAATCGAAATTTGTAGATAACATTACTTCCGCAATATCTCTATAAACGTTAACGTTTCCTTTTACAAATCTCCAATTACTTAATTCTTTGCTTGGTAATTTAGTATCCGATCCAGTTGACAAATCATCCATGATCACTACGTAATTTTCTGGATCTGCAATTAACCTTTCAGCCATGCAACTTCCTACAAAACCTGATCCTCCTGTTACTAATATATTAGCCATAAACTCTTATTCCTCTATTAACTTCATTAAATAATCACCGTATCCACTTTTTACTAATGGCTCCGCTAATACTCTTAATTGCTCTTTATTTATATATCCTAATTCGTAAGCTATTGCTTCAATTGAACCAATTAGTATACTTTGTCTGTTTTCAATCACCTCAACAAACTGACCTGCTTGCATTAAAGAAGGGAAAGTACCGGTATCTAACCAGGCTGTTCCTCTATCTAAGATTCCAACTTTAAGGTTTCCTCTCTTCAAATACTCCTTATTTACATCGGTAATCTCCAGCTCTCCTCTTGGTGATGGCTCTAAATTTTTAGCTATTTCTACCACATCGTTGTCATAGAAATACAATCCTGGAACTGCAAAACTTGATTTAGGCTCTTCTGGTTTCTCTTCAATACTGATAACTTGATTATCATCATTGAATTCAACCACACCATATCTTTCAGGATCAGATACTCTATAAGCGAATATCACCCCTCCATCAGGGTTGTTATTTTCTTGAAGTAGTTTACCCATTGAAGATCCATAGAATATGTTATCTCCTAAGATTAAAGCTACTTTGTCATTCCCTATAAACTCTTCACCAATAGTAAATGCTTGAGCTAAACCTTCTGGCTTATCCTGTACAGCATAACTTAAGTTTATTCCGAACTGTTCTCCTGTTCCAAATAACTTCTCAAAATTTGGTAAATCATGAGGAGTTGAAATGATTAAGATATCCTTAATACCTGCCAACATTAATGTAGACAAAGGATAATAAATCATTGGTTTGTTATAAACCGGCATCATCTGCTTGCTCATCGCCCTTGTTAACGGGTGTAAGCGTGTTCCAGATCCTCCAGCAAGAATAATTCCTTTCATGGCAATTTCTATTTCTTAATTTCTAAGTCCGCCAATTCTATATCCTCCTCCTCGTCCAGTATCTCAAATAGCGGTTCCTTTAAACTCTTGGATAAAAGTATTTTATTTAACGTCATTAACAAAGTTGGCAGTAAAACTAAATTCGCCATCATAGCAATTAACAATGTTAAGGATACTAACATCCCTAATGCTTTAGTTCCTCCAAACCCACTCAATACAAATATTCCAAATCCGAAAAACAGAATTACAGAAGTATAAAACATACTTACTCCTGTTTCTCTTAATGCTGCTATTGCAGACTCTTTAATCTTCCAATCTCTGGAAACCAATTCTTGTCGGTACTTAGCCAAAAAGTGAATCGTATCATCTACAGATATACCAAAGGCAATACTAAATACTAAAATCGTTGACGGCTTAATTGGAATACCAGCATAACCCATAATTGCTCCAGTGATTAACAATGGCAAAATATTAGGGATTAATGAGATGATAACCATTCTCCACGATCTAAACATGAAGGCCATGAATAAGGCAATTAAAACAACGGCAATGGTTAAAGAGGTGACTAGATTACTAATTAAGTATTTGTTTCCTTCTGTAAATATTAAACTTGAACCTGTCGTAATTACGTCATATTTCTTTGGACTAAAAATTGAGTCGATTTCTGTTCTAAATGTTCCTAATAACTCATCCATTTGAGCCGTTCCAATATCTGCAATTTGAACTGAAATTCTAGATATCGACTTCGTACTATCAACAAAATTACCTAGTAAATCACCACTCTCACCACCTGAGTTTTTAGCATAAGAAAAAATCATGTTTTGATCTCCTGCTAAACCGCCGGTTGGCAAAGTGTATCTCTTAGGATTTCCATTGTAAAAAGACTGTCTAGAGAACTTCAATACATCTACAATTGAAAGGGGTTTTGAAAACTCTGGATGCCTATCAATTACCTTATATAATTTATCAATTCTTCTCAAGTTAGATTGACTTAATGCTTGACCTTGTTTCTTCGATTTCAACAAAATCTCAAAAGGAATAACTCCGTTAAAGTTTCCTTCAAAGAACTTTAAGTCCACCATAATCGGATCATCTTGAGGAAGATCATCTACCACTCTACCGGTAGAATACATTTTACTCAACCCAAAAAATGCAGTAACCGCTAAAGCTATCGTAACAACATACACCGCTCTTCTGTGCTTCATTACCATCTTCTCTAGAATGTCAATGATTTTACCCATCCACTCACGATCTAGATGCTTAGTATGCTTATCCTTTGGTTCCTTTAAGTAACTGTATACACTTGGTATGATACAAATACTTAAAACAAATACAGCCATGATGTTTAGCGAGGCAACGATACCAAACTCTATCATAATGGAACTTTGAGTGAATATGAATGTTGCAAACCCAGCTGCTGTTGTAGCGTTTGTCATCAACGTTGCATTTCCAATCTTATGAACCACTCTTACCAAAGACTTTGCCTTATTTCCGTGACTCTTAAACTCTGCAAAATATTTGTTGAGTAGGAAGATACAATTCGGAATACCAATGATGATTATCAAAGGTGGAATCAAACTGGTTAGAATAGTAACCTTATACCCCAAGATTCCCATCAGACCAACACTCCAAATAACTGCTACAACTACTACACAAAGCGAGAATATAACCGCTTTAAATGATCGTAAGAATAAGAATAAAATGAATGCTGTTATAAGCATCGCATACAAGGTAAACTGTACAGATTCCCTTTTGATTTTTGTACTAACAATCGTTCTGATGTAAGGCATTCCAGAATAATGCACATCTATCATTGTTTCTTTCGAGAACTCCTCTACCCTATCATGAACAGCGAAAACGTGTCCATCTCTTGCTTTAGAGTTAACCATTTCTTGGTTCATCGACAAGGCCATGATATGCACATCATCTTCCTTCTTAAATAAGGCTCCCTCGTAAAACGGTAAGTTGTAAATTATGTCTTTGATACTATCACATTCCGCTTGACTTGTAGGTCTTCGCTTAATGATTCGATCTGCCTCAAATCGTTTAAGTTCTTTGTTTTTATGAACGTTGTACAAAGTTGTGATACAGAATACAGAATCAACCATATCCCCTCCATACTCAGAAACGTTTTGTAAATCAGCTGATAAATCCCACCAAGCTTGTAGGTTTTCTAATTCAAAAATATCTGTTCCTTTTATTCCTAAAAATAAAGCGGATCCTTCGCCTCCGAATGTTTCTTTGAATTCTTGATATTGAAGTAGTGTGGTGTCTTCATCTGGAAGCAGCTGTGCTACTGTATAGGTCGTTTTCACCTTTGTAGCTTGAGTTGCCATTAAAATAGTAATCAAACCAATTACAATTAGGATTGCTAATCGGTTGACTAAAATGACTCTGGCTACCTTATTCCACATACAAATCCCCTGTTAGATTGCTCGAAAATAGCAACAATACAGCGCTTATACAAACAATAAACAAAGCTAATTCCAACCGTGAATTTTTAATAAGTACCTTTGAGTCCATGAAAGGTAAAACCAAAGACGGAATTAACTTTTTACGTAAGCAAAATCCAAAGAGAATTTGGAATGCTGGTTTGGTGTTCACAAGCTATTATATCTCTCGATTTTTTAAGACGAAAACCGTATGGGGAAAGCCTTTATCTATTTCATACGAACCTACTACTTCTTGTAACTTAAGATGTCCTGAATGTCCTTCTGGATTAAGACAATTTACACGTCCGACCGGAATGCTGGAGTTCAATCGTTACAAACAAGCTGTAGATGAATTTGGAAGCAGTTTGATGTATTTGCTGTTTTACTTTCAAGGAGAGCCATACCTGAATACTCGTTTTTTAGACATGGTGAAATACGCTAGCGAAAGAAATATTTACACGGCTACTTCAACTAATGCGCATTATTTGAAAAACGATGTGGCTAAAAAAACAGTTGAGTCTGGATTAGATCGTTTGATCATTTCAATTGATGGAACAACTCAAGAAACATATCAGAGTTACCGAATTGGTGGTAAACTAGAAAAGGTTATCGAGGGGACAAAAAACATAGTGAAATGGAAGAAGGAGTTAAACTCTTCTACTCCGCATTTAATCTTTCAATTTCTTGTCGTTAAACCAAATGAGCATCAGATTGACGATGTGTATAAACTGGCAGATGAAATTGGTGTAGACGAAGTTCGTTTGAAAACGGCTCAAATCTATGATTACGAAAATGGGAATGATTTAATCCCAACTATTGATAAGTATTCTCGTTACAAGAAAATGCCTGATGGTAAATACAAGATCAAGAACAAACTATATAACCATTGCTGGAGAATGTGGCATGCATGTGTTATAACTTGGGATGGATTGGTTGTACCGTGTTGTTTCGATAAAGATGCCGAAAATCAACTAGGTGACTTAAAAGACAAGTCGTTCACTGAAATATGGAACGATGAAAAATACAAGGATTTCAGAGGGACTTTAATGCAAGGTCGTAAGAATATTGAAATCTGTAAGAATTGTACTGAAGGGACTAAAGTCTGGGGGTAGTTTCACTGTTTGTGTGCGAGTGAGTGCAACTGAGTTTTTACCACGGATTTAAGGATTGGAAAGTATTCGATTAAATCATTAGACAAATCTTCAAAAGCTCCTCACCAATCCTCGACACCGTTATCCATGCTTAAAACCTATACGATCCGCGATGCGGATCAAAACCTTTGTCAGTATTTTACTACCATTATGTAAACCGCACTGCGGTTTTATTATCACTTGTTATTGCTATGGAAAAACGATGTTAATCTGTGTCATCTGTGCAATCTGTGGTTATTTCACCATACCAATAACAGGAGATCCCCTTCAGGGATAATTTTGGGTGTTAATTGATGCTACCAAGGGAGTATCCCTTCGGGATAGATTTCTCATTAGAATAATAGTGTTTCTGTCCTAAAAACCAGGTATACCATCATCGTAGGGGCTACCCTTGCGGTCGCCCGAAAATTATATTTCAATAAAACAAAAAGGGCCTACACTTTCGTGCAGACCCTTCTAACCAAAAACTATATTCTAATTACTTAGCAATCTTTACAACAGATCTCTCATTGTTATTGATAACCTCAACAACATAGATACCAGCTGTTAATTCAGCTAATGCAACTGTAGACTGGTTGTTAGCATTAACCGCTTTAACCAATTTACCGTCAACAGAATAAACATTAACGTTTCCGTATACTGGAGCGCTGAAGTTTAATACTGATTCAACTTGATTCCAAACAACGTTTAATTCTTTAGCCTCAATTGAAGTAGTAACACAAGCATCAACCATTAAATCAGATGTTGAAGTATATAAGCTTGTTGAAGCCCATCCCCAAGTCTTGAAGTACTCAGTGATAGAAACATTTTGATCAGCAGCTGAAGCAAATGTGTAATCAAAAGAAGTAGCATCATTATCGATTGTATCAGCAGCCATTTCAGTTGAATAATCCGCTACTGCATAAAATCTACCGTCAGCCTTAGTCGCTCCACCATACTGCAAGAAAAAAGCCTCTACGTTAAAGATGTAGTTGTGAACTAAATCTTGGTTTCCTCCGAAATCAAAATTAACAGCTAAGTTGTTATCATCGATACAATCAACATCTGCAGTTGCAGTTGTTTCTAAATCGTAAGATAAAACTGGGTAAAACTGCCAATCTGCATCTTGAGCACCGTTTGCATCACCAGCAATAGCATAGTTACTATTAGCTGTTGTAGCTCCTTGATCATCAGTTTGTAATACGTTTAATAATCCGTTGAAATCATCAATTCCTAATGAAGAAACTCCACCAGAGTTAACAACAGTAATTGAATCTTCTGGAGTTGAAGGCTGAATCCACACAGAGAAAGTATCTGTTACTGTGAAAGTTGAATCAAAATCAAACCAAGTAGTTGCAAATCCTGCAGCCATTGTGAAAGATCCTGCTCCTACTAAACCTGAATTATCAACTACATATACATCAAAGTTTCCTGATGCAGCTGAAGTAGCGCTAACTCCTGATCCGTAGATACCGAATGCAGACATATCCATCTCTCCTACCATTGGGAAAGATTGTAATGCTGATAAATAATCGTTACCACCTGCTTGATTTGGGTAAGCTGCTAATGTATAAGAACCACCTGAACCTTGACCGATAGACCATTTTGCGTTTGCGATAGAGTTAGTATCAACGATTGCTGTTGATGCTCTCTGAATTGAAGACTCACCTAATTCCAAGCTGTTTGGGCTTAAGTTAACCTCGTTCCCTGTATAAGTAGGGTGAACTGATTGCGCTGATGCAGTAAATGCTGCTGCTGTAGCTAATGTTAAAAGTAAATTTGTTTTCATATTATTAGTTAAGTGATTTTTATGGGTCCAAGATCCCACGTTTTATCCCGCTAACAAATTCTGAAAACCTTACAATTTGGATGTCTGATAATTACATTTTACGGCAATAATCAGACCTTTACTCGCTGTATATCAAGCTCTTGAATCAAAGGAGTTTTATCCTTTAAGAAGGATGTAAAATGGTCTGCTAATAAGGGTGCCATCATCACGCCCCTTGTTCCTAAGCCGTTAAATACGTACAGTTGGCTATGTTCCGGGTGCTGTCCGAGATACGGACGTCTGTCTTTAACCGTTGGTCTTACACCTGCTTTATGATCGGTAACTTCAAAGTCAAACTTCACTACTTTATTCAATTTGGACAGTAAGTCTTCTTTACCTTTTTCACTTGTCTCCCATGTTAAATCAGACCAATCATAAGTTGCACCAACCCAATATTCATTGTTTCCTTCCGGATGAAAAAAGATGTTTTTCTTAATCGTATGTTTAATATCGAAGTCTGCTTTAACCTTAATCAACTCTCCTTTAGTGGCTTTAAAAGGCAAGTAATTAAAGAATGGATTTCTAGTAATTCCCATTCCTTCCGAGAATATAACCTTGTCATAGCTTTTAGATTTCCATACAACTCCTTCTTCTGAAAGCTTAAGGTCTGCATGATCAAAGCTTTCTTTAATCAGACTTTCACTATCCATTAAAACCTGTTGAGCCGTATTTAAAAAGACATCCGTGTCTAGTTGATACAAATTGTTTACCTCTCCAACAGCAAAATCAAATTGAAATAGATCTTTGTAAGACTCACTTATGTATTCTGGATTCAAATATTCTTTTGTTGCTTCTTTAGCACATGCCTCCTGCCATAGTTCATTCTCATGTTCGCTATTCATAAGCTTAGCTAATCGAACATCATTTAAGAATGAAACATTCCATTTCTCCTCTAAGTCTTTATAGAAAGGAATACAATTAGACAAAAAGTCTTTCGCATTCCAGCAAGTAATCATTCTTTTAAAGTTGACCGGATTAATCATTCCAGCAGCAATTTTACTTGCATTCTCTTTGAAATGATTGTCAACTAAATCAACAGCATACCCTTTATTGATCAACTTGATTGCCAAAACTGAACCAGCAATTCCACCACCTACAATAAGAATGTCTTTCTCCATAAAGCAAAGATACACTTCCATCCGCAACCAAAACTCAGGATTAAAGTATAAAACAGCTTGTAACAAGATTAGACTTGAAAAAATTACTACTATATATATTACTTATTGCAAGTACTTTAACTTATTCTCAGTCGGATAAGGCTTTTAGTCTATCTATCACTGTGGAAGAGTCAATTCCTGATGCCGTTTTGATTCCTCAATTGGAAGAATTAACCATTTTCACAAAATCTCAAGATTTTCAAATCAGTAAAAAGCTTTTAGAATTAAAGAATTTAAAGTCCCTTTCCATTTTAGTAGAAAACGATGCATATGTTTTACCTGAGTGGATTGGTGAATTAAAACACTTAGAAGAGTTATACATTAAGTGGAGTTTGCAAGAAGTACCAGTAAATCTTTTCAAGATTAAAGGATTAAAAGCATTGTCTCTTATCGGAGAATTCAAATCAATCCCGGAGGAAATTGAAAACCTTTATCAACTGGAGTATTTGAACATTTCTTCTAAAGGAATTTCGAGCCTACCTAAGCAAGTTTTTTCCATTGAAACGCTCGGTTTCTTGAGTTTAATCAACTGCAGTTTAGAAAGTGTTCCATTTGAAATTCAGCAATTAGATAAAATGGAATATCTGGACCTAGGGAATAATATTATCCATACACTTCCACCTTTAAAAGACTGTCAATCTCTGGTCGAGGTTAACCTGCACGAAAATAAAATCACTCCGTACCAACTGGATTTGCTAAAAAGAGAAAACAGTAACATCATCTTTAAATATGATTACCGTTTTCAGAAATTCAATCATATCAGATCTTACGAGGAAATTAGAAGTAATAAAGACAATAGTTGTACTACCGTTAAAATTGCAATGAAAAACGAAAAGATCGAAATATTGGATCTTTCTCATTGCGATAACATTGAAAAACAGCTGCAACTGTTAGATAAAAAATCAGCCCGTCTTCAACGCGTTAAAGTCTTATTACTAAACGGAAATAAGTTGAGCAACATTCCGGAGTCTTTATCAAAGTTAAAAGGAATAAACGAAATCTACCTGCAAGGAAATAACCTAGACGTTCTTCCAAACTGTTTACATGACATGGAGAACTTGCGTGTATTGAATATTTCTGATAATCCCTTTACTGGATTTGGTGCCTATGATTTACACATGCATCACTTAAAGAAATTGGTTGTTGATCAAGGGGTAATGAATACCACCATCATCGATCAGTTTTATAAGTATATACCTAATCTTAAGATTGTGATGAAGTAGTCAGTTTAGGCCACTTTTTTTGCCATTCTTTTTCCTTTAATCTTTGATCGAAAACGGCTTGATTCGCTATAGGACTCTTTATAATCCTTCCTTCCAACAAATCACTTAATCCATTCGGAGCAATAATTTCTATTCTTTCTTCATCTATTCGAAGCGCCACTGCTGTTGCTGTTTCTGGCCAATACGATATGGCTTCTTTGATATCAGTATAAAGCTCATGTCCGTTCTTTAAATGCATTCGTGACTGATTCTTTACACTCCAATTGAATACTGGATTTATCGCCTTCAGTTGATTCTCTATTTCATTCGCATTTGCCGAATCAGAATAATAAATAACGTCTACGTCATTCAGTTCATGATCACTTTGAAAAATATAATCCCAATAGGTATTTCTGATACAACCCGCTGACAGATATAACTTTTCAGATGTATCTACTTCACTTAAAGAGGCTAATAATTCCTGGATTATTTTCGACTCTTTTACAAAGGCTTTCAAAACTGATTGTTCTTTCATCCTGATCATCCAGCGCTTTTCTCTGTCCATCAAACCCTTAAACTTGTAAGGTATATCCAGATTGAAGTCAACACGTTCGCCATCGGGTAAGTCGAAATTCAACTGTTTCGCGCAAAGGTATAAGCCTTTATGCTTAAGTTTTCCTTCCAGATTATACAGTGCATCTCCAACAATGGGGTGACCAATTGAGGCTAAATGAATTCTTAATTGATGTTGTCTTCCCGTTTTTGGTTTTAGCTCAACCAGCGATAGAAATCCATTCTTAACTGAAGGAAATGATTCTAGTACATTGTATTCCGAACTAGCCTTTTTTCCATCAACAGCTGTATTTATTTCTCCTGAACCCTTCAATTCTCCTTCAACAATTGCCCAATAGGTTTTACTGATTTGTCTGTTTTCAAACAGCGCTAAAAAGTGTCTTAAATAAGTATAGGTCTTGGCTACCAGAACTAAACCCCTTGTCATTTTGTCCAGACGATGAGCAGGACGTGGATAAACTAAGGCATCCTTTTGACTTGATTTCGTCAAATTAAAAGACAGACAATTTTGAAGGTTTTTGTGTTCGTTTCCTGAAATCTTTAATCCAGCTGGTTTATTTACCAAGGCATAAAAATCATCTTCATAAACCACTTCCACCTCAAACTGATATTCAGGATGTTTAAGAGCTTCTTCAAACAACTCCACTTCATCCTTCTCTTGAGGGAAATATCCAGTATTGGCTACTCGTCCGTTTACCTTCACCCTTCCACTGTCTATTGCTTTCTTAACCGACTTTCTAGATGGTAATTCCTCAAACACACCAATTAGGTAATCAGACAACCTTTGTCTGCTATCAGCTAATACAACATGTTGGTTAATTAAATCTAGCATGGTTTTAAAAACAAAATAGTGGCTACCAATTGCTCAGTAGCCACTATTCAATATAAGTGTTATTTCTTAAGCTAACTCTTCTTCTTTCTCTCCGTAAACTATTCCTTCTTCTATTTCTGCTTCCGTTGCATCTCTTAAGTCTACAACTTTCACTGAGAAGTTTAATTCTTCACCAGCTAATGGATGATTCAAGTCTAAAGTAACTTCGTTGTTTTCAACGTTAGTTACCAAAGCAATTGCCTTTTCTCCATCTTCACCAACGTTTACTTCAACTTGTAAACCTGGAGTTAACTCTTCAATTTGTCCGTCGAAATCACTTGTAGGTACAACGTATACTAATTCAGTATCGTAATCACCGTAAGCATCTTCAATTGATAATTTAAGATCAAACTCAGCTCCAACTTCTTTTGCTTCTAAAGCAGTTTCTAATCCTTCGATTAAGTAGTTGTAACCATGAACGTATGCCAATGGCTCTCTTCCTTCACTTGAATCGATTAATTCATTTTCAACATTCTTTAATGTGTAATGAATGAATACTACTTTGTCTTTTGCGATTTTCATAATGTTTCTTTTAAAAGTACAATTTGATATAGTGTAAGTGCATGACTAATCGTATAGTTAACGATTTTATCATAAGCACATCATATCCTTAATTAATGTTTATTTGCTAATTGTCCGCACGCCGCATCGATGTCTTTTCCTCTAGACCTTCTAACGTTTACGATTAAGTTTTTCGATTCTAAGAATTTCGTAAAAGCATCTAACTTCTCTCTAGTTGCTTGCTCAAACTCTCCGTCACCGATTGGGTTATATTCAATGATATTAATCTTACAAGGTACATGCTTACAGAATCTGGCTAATTCCTGAGCATCCTCAATACCATCATTAAAGTTTTTAAATAAGATGTATTCAAACGTTACTCGTGTTCCTGTTTTATCATGGAAGTATATCAAGGCTTCGGCAAGACTATCCAATGAGTTTTGCTCGTTGATAGGCATGATCTTGTCGCGCTTTTCATCGTTGGCCGCATGAAGTGATAAAGCTAAATTAAACTTTACCTCATCGTCACCCAGCTTCTTAATCAACTTCGCTATACCAGCAGTTGATACTGTGATACGTTTAGGTGACATAGCCAAACCAGCATCAGTAGTAATCATTTCAACTGATCTTAACATGTTCTTGTAATTCAGTAATGGTTCTCCCATTCCCATGTATACAATGTTCGTTAAGTTAGTCTCGTAATTATCTTCTGCTTGTTTTTTAATAGTAGCAACTTGGTCATACATCTCAGCAGCACTCAAGTTTCTTTCTCTGTCCATTTTACCAGTTGCACAGAACTTACATGTTAAACTACATCCAACTTGAGAAGATATACAAGCTGTCATTCTTGTTTTACTCGGAATCAACACCCCTTCAACCACATGATCATCATGCAATTGAAATGCTGTTTTTATAGTACGGTCTGAACTTTTTTGCTCTGTCTTTATCGAAGCATTATTAATAATAAACTGCTCCTCTAAAAGCACTCGCATCGGTTTAGACAAATTCGTCATTTCATCAAACGAACTAGCATGCTTTTTCCATAACCATTCATACACCTGCTTAGCTCTAAAAGCCTTCTCACCCTTCTCCACTAAAACAGTCTTTAATTCATCTAAAGAAAGTTCTCGAATGTCTGTTTTTAACACTGTCATATTGCAAAGATAGGAATACCAATAAGTATAATTCTTGCAAAGCTGATTTCTAATCTGTTTTTTTGCCCCATAGCTCTGATTATGAAAAGATTCGCAGTAATTGTTGCAGGTGGAAAAGGAAAACGTTTTGGTGGTCAAATCCCGAAACAATTTCGTGACGTTTTTGGACGCCCAGTTATCATGCATACCATTGAGGCTTTTGCAGTTCAAGGCTGTAAGGTGATTCTTGTACTACCAAAAGATCAGTTTGACTACTGGAATCAACTATGCGAAATGTATGAATTTGAATACCAAGTCCATTTAGTTGAAGGAGGAGAAGAACGTTTTCACTCTGTAAAAAATGGTGTCGATTCCATAACGGAACATGGTTGTGTAGCTGTTCATGATGCCGTTCGACCATTAGTTACAAAGAAAATGATCGAAGATGGATTCACTTTAGCAGAAAATAGCGGATCAGCAATTCCGATTGTAAGCGTTAGAGACTCCATGCGAATTGAAAGTAAAGATGGCTATCATAGAGTGGATCGTGAAGACTATAAAATGGTTCAAACCCCACAGGTATTTGAAGTTCAAACTCTGCAAGAAGTGATGAATTGCGAGTACGAAGAAAACTTTACAGATGAAGCTACACTTTGGGAAGATAAAGGCAAGTCTTTATACTTCTTTGATGGAGATCATCAAAATATTAAAATCACCTACCCTTCTGACTTAACCTATGCAGAAGCGGTTTTTAGCGAAGATTAATGCAAAATCAATCCAACAATAATTTCTTTGAAGCCAATAAAAACCTTTGGGATTCAAGAGTCGAAGGTCATTTAGACACGGAGCTTTACAACATGAAAGCATTCATGTCTGGTAAAACATCCTTAAACCAAATTGAGCTTTCAGAACTAGGCGACGTAAAAGGTAAATCGCTACTTCATTTGCAATGCCATTTCGGACAAGATACCTTATCATGGGCAAGAGAAGGTGCTCAAGTTACTGGTATGGATATTTCTGAAGAAGGGATAAATAAAGCGAAAGAACTAAGCAACGACTTAGGTATAGATGCTCACTTTGTTGCATGCAATATTTACGATTTACCTCAGCATTTGGAGGGAGAGTTTGATATTGTGTTTACCTCTTATGGTACCATTGGTTGGTTACCTGATATGACAGAATGGGCAAAGGTTATTAATCATTTCTTAAAACCAGGAGGGACCTTTTACATGGCTGAATTTCATCCGATGGTATGGATGTTTGACGATAATTTTGAAGGCTTAGTGATACCTTATAACAATAGTGGAGTACTTGAATTCGAATCGAATTTCTCCTATGCGAATCCTGAAAAACAAGAAGAAACCAAGAAAGAATATTCATGGAATCACGGAATTGGTGAAGTAGTTACTGCTTTAGCTTCTACAGGATTACAATTGGATTTCTTGAATGAATTCGACTACTCTCCTTACAATGTCTTTCCAGACATGGTTAAAGTAGAAGGTGGTTATCAGATAACAGGATTGGATGGTTTAATACCGATGGTTTATTCAATGAAATGGAGCAAGGCTTAGCCTTACTCCAAAATCAAAGAAACCTAATCTAACCTACCTTACTGTCTTCTCCCTGTATATTTTTTAGTGGTGATATAAATTATTCCTCCTGTTACATCTCCAAACTCGGCAGGAATACCACTGGTAATCACTCTCATTTCTGCAATTGCATTAGAAGGAATTCTTGCTGGTTCTGTCATTTTGATTCCGTCTACAACATATTGCATTCCGCCATCTCTGGAACCTCTTACATAAACGGAACCGGTCTGTTCATTTCTTTGGATGTTGGAATTGTTGGATAAAGCTAATCCAACTATATCTCCAGGTGCTACGGATAATGATTTTATCACTTTTGCATCAATAATTGTTTCTGTTGGAGCGTCTGGTTTGAAAAGGTTTGCGTGATAGGTAATATCTACTATATCCAAATTATTCATTCCTAACACTGGATTCAAAATCGTTAACTTACCTCCATTCAAAACTACTCCAAACTTGGTCTCTGGATGACTCACATCACTAAATCCGATTATGTACTTACCTGGATCTAGATTATCAAAAACAAA
>CBFIFL010000047.1:0-22673 GCA_965661855.1 Flavobacteriales bacterium | reverse complement strand
ATGATGTTTGTGAAGATGATCTATTACAATTCTTTTCAACGGCAAGTATTTCTGCAGGAACAATTACTAATTACTTATGGGACTTTGATGATAACAATGCAAGCTCACTTGGGGTAAATCCTTCTTATCAATACTTGGATCCAGGAGTTTATAGTGTAGAGTTGACGGTAACTTCTGATCAGAGTTGTTCAGCAAGTCTAATTCAACCTATTACTATTCATGAAAGACCTGTTCCAGCTATTGATGCAGATGATGTTTGTTCCCTTTCACAAGCTAGCTTCGAGGATGATTCTGAGGTTAACACAGGGATAAACCTAAACACTCTTTGGAAGGTGAATGATGTGTCTGTTTCCAATGATGAGGAGTATACAACGACTCTTTCTACTGTTGGAACCTTTACTATAGAGTTAATTACATACTCTGACTTTGGTTGTGCAGATAGTATTGAGGCAACAATAAATGTTCACCCTTTGCCGGAAATAGAATTCACATCAGATTTTACGAATGGTTGTAGTCCTTTATGTGTGAATTTTGAGAATACCTTAACGATATCATCGGGTACAGTTGATTTTTATGAAATGGATGTAGAAGCAGATCAAAACTTTTCGAATGAACCGGCTAGTTATTGTTATCCTGATTCAGGAAGTTTTGATGTGAATATCTATGCAATTTCTAATGAAGGTTGTCGAAAAGATTCGTTGACTGAAAATTACATAAATGTTTACCCATCGCCAGAACCAGAAATTTATATTGATAGTCATTTAAAGGATATCTACGATCCTATTTTTGATTTTACCAGTTTAACTGAATATGCCGATTCTGTGTTTTGGTCTTTAGGCAATGGAGATAGCACATTTGATGAAATGTTCACTTATAACTATGCCGACACAGGAACATTTGATATCACTTTGGTAGGATGGAACGTTTATGGTTGTGCGGATTCAACTTTTGATCAAGTTAGAGTAGATCCGGTCTATTCAATTTATATACCGACAGCCTTTTCTCCAAATGGCGATGGGGTTAATGATACTTGGTTACCTATTTCTTATGCAGTAGATGAGTACGAACTATTGATATATGATCGATGGGGTGAAAAGATTTTCACAAGCTATGATCCTCAAGAAGCCTGGAACGGACGTAAAAAAGGTATCCGTGAAATAGCTCAAGTAGACGTATACGTGTATAAGATCGTTTTAGTCGATGATTTAGGAATGGAACATAAATACGTAGGTCAAATTACCTTAGTTAGATAAGACTTTTAGATTAAATAAGGGTTTTCCATTCTTTCTTCCACAACTGTTGTACTAGGTCCATGACCGCTATAAATAATCGTATTGTCTGGAAGAGTTAGGATTTTGTCTTTAATACTTTGGATTAAAGTATCGTGATCTCCTCCTGGTAAATCAGTTCTTCCTATACTTCTCTGAAAAACCGTATCACCTGCAATTAAAAAGTTTTGTTCTTCGTTGTAAAATACTACGTGACCCGGAGCGTGACCTGGTGTGAATAAGACTTTAAGTTCAGAATTTCCAAACTTAATACTATCTCCTTCATCTATAAAAACTTCTGGTTCAGGAGACGGAGTTAAAGGGATTCCGTATAGTTCTGCTGACTTTGGAGCCATATGTAATGTTGGTATATCCAGTTTATGCATGGTCAATGGAAGGTTAAACTTCTCATTGATAATGTAGTTTCCAGCGATATGATCTAAGTGACAATGCGTGTTTAATAAATGAACCAATTCAATACCTTCATCGGCAATTGTATCTAACAATCCTTTACGTTCAAGAGATGAAGAACAGCCCGGATCAATAATGACTCCTTTTTTAGTTTCATCAAATAAGATGTATGTATTTTCTTGAAATGGTCCGAATGTAAAGCTCAATACATTAATCATAAGTCCTTTGAATTAGATTCCAGTAGATATTCCTTAAATTTAATAGTTAAAGTTCAAGTAGTTTGATCAGATTTCAAAAACATATTCTTCTATTATTCATCTTGCTGATATGCAGTTCATTGTCGTATGGTCAGTTTTATAATGGAATGAATGATGAGTTTGGAAAGAATCGTATTCAGTACAAAGAGTTTCTTTGGTCTTTCTATAAGTACAAGAAGTACGATGTATACTTCTATCGAGGTGGACAAGAATTAGCTGAATTTACAGCGAAGGCTGCAGAGAAACATGTTAAGGAATTAGAGCAGTTGTTTGAATTTCAGTTGGAGTCAAAGTTTCAGTTTATAGTCTATAACAACAAAAGTGATTTTTACCAAAGCAACATTGGAAATGTTAGTGATGACCAAAATGTTGGAGGAAAAACAAGGATGGTTGGGAGTAAGGTGTTTTTGTATTTCGATGGAAAGCATGAAGATTTAGAGATAGCAATTCGAGAAGGAGTAGCTAAGGTGATAATAAATCAAGTCATATTTGGAGGAGATCTTCGTGAATCGTTAAAGAATAATGCATTGATGTCATTACCTCATTGGTTTGAGGCAGGACTCGTTTCATATTTAGCCAACCCAAACAATCATAAAGTCAATTACACCATTAAAGATGGGGTTATAAACGAAAGGTTTGCGAAGTTTAATCGAATTGAAGGCTATGATTTAGTCGCGGTAGGACATAGTATTTGGGATTTTGTAGTTCGGAATTATGGAATAGCTGATTTACCCAATATACTGTATATGACTAAAGTAAGTAGAAGCGCAGAAAGTGGTTTCTTGTTTGTTTTAGGGATTTCCAGTAACAACCTGATTGACAAATGGTATTTGAGTCTTCGCGAAGAGTATAAGGACCAGAACTTGGAAAATGATTTTGTAAATCAGGAATCACTACTCAAAAAGTTCAAAAAGAATAGAGTGTATTATCAATATGAGATTAATCCGCAAGGAACGAAAGTGGCTTATGTAACGAATGAAATGCACCAGTACAAAATCTGGATAAAGGATTTAGAAACGGGTAAGGTTAAGAAGATTGATAGGAAGAATGGTAAGCTGGATATATCTGTTGATTTAAGTATTCCATTGTTAGAGTGGCATCCGAACGGAGCCTTTTTATCCGTGATAACAGAGGAGAAAGCAAAGTTTTGGTGGAAGCTGTATGAGGTTAAAACGAAGGAATGGACGGAGAGTGAAATTTTTCAGTTTGATAAGATTATGGATTACGCTTATTCTCCGGATGGTAAGTATTTCGTGATGAGTGCTTTTAGAAGAGGTAAAACAGACTTGTATAAGTTTGGTGTTCAGTCAAGAAGAATTGAGCAGCTAACCAATGATTTTTACGATGAGTTGAATCCGATTTTCGTTGGAGGTCAAAGTAAGATTCTATTTACTTCTAATAGAACAAATGACTCCTTATCTATAGGAGGGAAAGAAAATAAGGTATATGATTACCAGTATGATTTGTTCTTGTGGGATCAATCGAGTCCTGAAGTTTTAAAGAGAATAACGGATACTCCAAATGTAAATGAAATGACTCCTCAAAACTATGCGAAGAACACATTTGCATATGTTGGAGAAGAGGGAATGATTAGAAATCTTTACGTGGGTAAATTTGATAGTATCATCACTCACGTGGACACCATAGCTCATTATTCGTACCAGTCTGAAACCTTTGCGATCAGTAACAGAGTGAACAGCTTATTGGAGTATACTAGTTCAAAAGATTTATTATTAGAAGTAGCTTATTTAGATGGAAGGTACAAGGTTGGTACTAAAGCTAAGCTTCCTTTTGATAGCTTGACTTCTGTTGTAGTGTCTCTTCCAAAAAGAGGAAGTGTAGGTGTTTTACATGCTAAGGATTATCCTGTTTTCTATGTGGATACAACAGTAACTGAGAAGCCTGAAATAGACATAGACGATTATCAGTTTGAAGCAGATGAAGATGAGGGTAAAAAAGATGTAGTGGTATTTACCTTGAAAGATGAACAAGGTGAGAACGAAACCAGTATCCTTCCTAAAGAAGAAAAGTTAAAAGTTGATTCTATTGCAAAGAAATACCAACGACACGTCTTCTCAAAAGCGAGAAATTACGACGTGGCTTTTCAGCCTGATTATTTGGTTACTCAATTTGATAAAGCATACTTGAATCCAATGTATCAAAGGTTCACTGGGGGAGCATTTTATGCCAACCCAGGATTAAATACATTCTTTAAGCTGGGAACAACAGATATTTTGGAAGATTATAAAGTTATTGCCGGTGCACGTTATGGTGGGAGTTTGGATAATGAGTTCATCGTTATTTTCGAAAATGATAAGAAGCGCTTGGATAAAGGCTTCGTATATAATCGATTGGTTCAAGCAGATGCAAGTAATGATATTGCTTTGAAGCAGGTGTCTAACATCTTTACTTTTAAATTAAAGATTCCTTTATCAATGACGCAACGATTTACGGTAAGTCCAAGTGTACGTTTAGATGAAGACATTGCATTGAACACCGGTCCGGTAGGTTTAACGAGTCCTGAATCTTACGCATTATGGTCAAGATTGAAGTTAGATTACGTGTATGACAATACCAGAAATAGAGGTTTAAATCTTCGTCACGGTACTAGGTTAAAACTATTTGCTGAAGGATTTTATGAATTTGAATCAGAGAATCCAACCATGTTTGTTTTTGGAGCTGATATTAGAAATTATACCAAGGTTCATAAGCAGATCATCTGGGCAAGTCGACTAGCATGGAGTTCTTCGATGGGAGATCAAAAATTACTTTATTATTTGGGAGGAGTGGACAATTGGTTGTTTCCTAAATTCAACAACAACATGCAGATTTCACAAACTCAGAATTATGCTTATCAATCTATTGGAACAAACATGAGAGGATTCCAGCAGAATATTAGAAACGGAAATAGCTTCGTTACTTTAAACACCGAGATAAGATGGCCAATATTTCAATATTTTGTGAGTAAGCCACTTAAGAATGAATTCTTTAAACAATTCCAATTGGTTGGTTTCGGTGATGTTGGAACAGCTTGGACAGGGATGAACCCTTATTCAAAAGACAATAATTTAAATATTGAAACGCTAGGGAGTTCTCCGCTTGTTGTAACATTGAGATCTCAGAAAGAACCGTTTGTTGGTGGTATTGGTTATGGTTTAAGAACTAAGCTATGGGGCTACTTCGTGAGAGCTGATTGGGCATGGGGAATTGAGGAAGGAAGAATGAATGATAAATCGAGATTTTATATCTCATTGAACTTAGATTTTTAATGACAACAGAGCAATTACTAATATTATGTGGAGTTGGTTTATTAGCCGGCGTTTTGAGTGGAATGATAGGGATTGGTGGAGGAGTAGTCATTGTTCCCGCATTGGTTTACTTCCTGGGAATTAGTCAACTAGAAGCTCAAGGAACGAGTGTAGCTTTAATGTTACCTCCAATCGGAATTCTTGCTGCAATGAACTATTATAAATCAGGTAATCTAAATTGGAAATTTGCGGTTGTTATTGCTTTAACCTTTGTGGTTGGTGGTTACTTTGGATCTAAAATTTCATTAGCTATTCCTCAGCAATTATTGAAAAAGATATTTGGTGGAGTCTTGATGTTAGTTGCTGTTAAAATGATATTCTTTTCAAAATGATAGGATCAAATCAAATTAAAGAAGAGGTTAAGGCTATTGAGTCACGATTAATTGCTTGGAGAAGACATTTACACGCAAATCCTGAAATTTCATTTAAAGAATATAAGACATCTGAATACCTGCAGGAGGAGTTGAAGTCAGTTGGTATTAATGACTTTCATGTGGTTTGTGAGACAGGTATTTATGGATTCATTGGAGAAGGAGAGGAAACAATTATTCTGAGAGGAGATATAGATGCTCTTCCTATTCAAGAAAATAATAATGTTGCCTATAAGTCTAAGGAGGATGGATTAATGCATGCATGTGGACATGATGTTCACAGTACTTGTCTGCTTGGTGCTTTGAGCATCTTAAAGAAATATGAATCAGATCTTCCGTACAGAGTTATGTATGTGTTTCAGCCCGGAGAAGAACAACTTCCTGGAGGAGCATCACTAATGATCAAAGAAGGTATTTTCGATGGTGTAAATGCTAAGATGATTATTGGTCAGCACGTGTACCCAGAATTGGAAGTTGGAAAAGTAGCTTTCAAAGAAGGAATATACATGGCATCATGTGATGAACTTTATATTAGCGTTCAAGGAAAAGGAGGACACGGAGCTTTACCGCATAAAAACATCGATCCGATTTTAATAGGAGCGCATATTGTGACTGCTATTCAACAAATGGTCAGTAGACATAATGATCCAAGAATACCAACAGTAGTTAGTATTGGAGAATTTATTGCCAACGGAGCAACCAACGTTTGTCCGGATAAAGCAGAAATGAAAGGAACGATTAGAACCTTTAACGAAGAATGGCGAGCTGATTTACACGTGAAGTTGATTAAACTAATCAAAGGAATAGGTGAATCAATGGGAGCGGAAATAAACGTTCGAATTGATAAAGGTTATCCTTATTTAGAGAACCATATTGAATCAACTCAGTTGCTTAAATCCATTGCTCAAAAACAGCTTGGAGAGGGACATGTCCAAGATTTAGAAATCAGAATGACAGCCGAAGACTTTTCTTATTATTCTCAAATACTTCCAGCTTGCTTCTATCGTTTAGGAGTCAGAAACGAATCTAAAGGAATCACTTCCTCCGTTCATTCACCAACTTTTGACATTGATGAAAGAGCACTAAGTATTGGGGTTGAGGTTTTTGTGGCTAGTGTTATGAATACTGTATTTTAGAAGGGTAAAAAAAAACATAAAAAAAGCACCATGTTTATCATGGTGCTTTTTTGTTGAAATCGGGAAATATTTTATAATTTCTTAGCTGCTTTAGCAGTGATCTTTTTCATTTTTTTGTTTAAGTCAGCAACTAGTTTATCAGAAGCACTTTCACATAAAGGCAATAGTTTCTCAACCTTCATAATTGGAATACCACCAACAATACCAACAGTTTGCTTAGATGTTCCGTACTCCATTATACCTAATACTTTCTTACCTTCTTTGTTCCAAATTTGAATTCTTACATAAGCTCTAATTCCAGCTGTAAAAGGAACTGGTTTTTTGATGAATTCGTATCCCATAGAAACAAACATAACTCCATCAGCTTTGTCCTTAAACATTTGAACCATTTGCATTTGGTTACTCTTCTCTCCTTTAGTTAAAGACTTTACTAAAGGTTTGTAGGTTTTAGGAGTTAAATACCTTTGAAATAACTTACTACGATCTGCATCCTTAGATTCATTGAATCTCCCTTTGTAAGCCATGTAGTCTGGGTTTTCTAAGACTTCACTTTCAGGTAACAATTCAAAAGGAAATTGCTTTGAATACTCTTCTGTAAATGTTTTATAGAAATTATCTAAAACAGGTTGTAAGTTAAAGTTAGGATCCTCTGCAAATGAAGCGATAGCAGCTGCAAGACCTGCGCCACCTCCTAATTGTTCAAATCCAATGTGCTTAGATACCCAAAAAGAAGTAACAGCGACCTTTTTCTTTTGTCCGAATGAAGTTAACGATGCAGCAGCAAAGCAAACCAGTAACAATAATGATTTAATTGAAGTTTTCATGTTTTATTTAGTTTTAATTAGTGTGAATATATTCATTCAAAGTGTTTTTAGGCATTAAAAACTAATTAATAATGATTCCTGCTTTCCCAATCACCTTTCTATTCTCTAGATCATCATGAACCTTACCGATATCCTCGAGAGGAAATAGACCATGAACTTGTGGTTTGATCAATCCTTGACGATACATGTTGAGTACTTCATTCATGCATATGTTTAATACTTCCGGACGGTCATCACCCAGTTTCAACATATTCACACCACAGATGGTACGGCTGTTCATCATTAAGAAAAGGGGGTTCGTGAATCCAAATTGAAACAACATTTTTACATTGGTGAAAAAGCTAGAACTAGATTTCGTTCTGTAAGCTGCACCGTAAGTGATCATTTTACCACCTGCAGAAAGACTATTTAAGCCATTTTTAAAGGTTTTTCCACCAACAGCATCAAATATTACTTGTAAGTTTTTATCTCCGATTAACTGATTGATTTCAGTCCAATAGTTGTCATCTTTATAATTAAAGGCTTTTAGCACACCTTGTTCTTCCAGTAGTTTGCATTTTTCATCAGAACCAGCAGTTGAATAAATGTTAACTTCTAGGTTTTGAAGCATTTGAATTAGCATGCTTCCAACACCACCGGCTCCGGAATGGATTAATACATTGTCTCCTGGTATAATATTAACGTTGAAAAAAGCAGCATACCATGCCGTTGCACCTTGAGCTCCTAAAGCCAAGAGTTCACTTGTATCTTCATCTGGTTTAACTTCAACCATTGTTCTCAAATCTGCTTTCGCATACTCAGCGTACCCTCCAAAACGTGTAAAAGCTAAAACTCGATCTCCAACTTTAAACTCGTGTTCCCCTTTTATTTCTTCGATAGTTCCTACAACTTCATAACCTAGAACAGATGGCATTGGCGGTGCTGCTCGATACAGTCCATTTCTGGCCATGACATCTGCAAAATTTAAACCGAATGCTTCAACTTTTAGTAGCGCTTCTCCTTCATTGATAGTAGGTTTATCAATATCTTGGATTTTGAAAACATCTTGTCCTTTACCTTTTTTCGTTAATACAGCTGCTTTCATAATCTGAATAAGTCGTTCGCGTTTTTCGTAGTTATTTCTGCCACTTTTTCGATACTCATTTCATGAATATCTGCTAGCTTTTGAGCAATATGAACCAAGTACGATGGTTCGTTTCTTTTTCCTCTGAAAGGAGTTGGAGCTAGGTAAGGTGCATCTGTTTCAAGAAGTAATCGATCAAGAGGAATGTCTTTCACGACTTTGTCTAATCCAGATTTCTTAAAAGTTAAAACTCCGCCTAAACCTAGATAAAACCCCGAATAGGATAATGCTTTTTTAGCTTGATCTTCATTACCAGTAAAGCAATGGAAGACACCTCTTAGTGCACCGTCATGAGTCTCGTCTAAAGCATCAAAAACTTCATCAAAGGCCTCTCTAGTGTGAATAGCCACAGGGAGATCATATTTTTTCGCCAGCTCAATTTGTCTTTTAAAAGCATCAATTTGTTGTGCTTTTAATGATTGATCCCAGTACAAGTCAATTCCAATTTCACCAACAGCGATATACTTACCACTTTCAATTTCATTGGCAACTAACTCCAACTCCTCCTCATAATTATCTTTAACTGAGCAAGGGTGAAGTCCCATCATAGGTAACAGTTGGTTCTCATTAGAGTTCATTAATAACCTTTCTAATGTGCTAGAATCTATGTTAGGAAGCAGCATTTTTTCTACACCACTTTCCAATGCTCTAGCAATAACCTGGTCAAAATCTTCATCGAATTGCTCTAGGAAAACGTGAGTATGCGTATCAATCAATTTCATGTTGCAAAAGTAAGTTATCTTTATCGCGTGAAAAAGATTCTGATCATCCGTTTTAGCTCTATTGGAGATATCGTTTTAACGACACCGGTTGTGCGTTGCCTAAAACAGCAATTAACTGATGTTCATATTACCTATTTAACAAAGTCTTCCTTTAAATCTATTGTTGAGGAGAATCCATTTATAGATGAGGTAGTTACGATTAAGGATAAAGCAGAAGAGGCTTTAGATTACTTGGTAAAACAAGACTTTGATTATGTCGTTGATCTGCACAAGAACATTAGGTCAAAGCAGGTTAGGAAAGCTTTAAAATGTGATTTTGGATCATTTCCAAAATTGAATAAAGAGAAATTTCTTTTGACAAAGTTTAAAGTCAATAGAATGCCTGAGATCCATATTGTAGATCGCTACTTTGAAGCGGTAAAAATGCTAGGTGTAAACAACGATGGCAAAGGATTGGATCATTTTATTCCAAAGGAAACCTTTGTAAATGGCTTGCCAGAGCGCTTTGTTAGTTTCGTTATCGGGGGAAGTTTTGCGACCAAAAGAATGCCAGCCGAAAAGATAAAAGCAATTGTCGATAAAACTAACTTACCGGTGGTGTTATTAGGGGGAGGAAAAGACGATGCTCAGTCAGCAAAGATCATAGAAGAATCACCTAACGCAGTTAACCTGGTAAATCAAATATCCTTAGCTGAATCAGCATGGGTTGTTAAGCAATCAGAAAAAGTTGTTTCTCATGACACGGGATTAATGCATGTGGCGGCAGCATATCAGAAAGAAATTATCTCTATCTGGGGTAATACAGTACCAGAATTTGGGATGTATCCATATTTAGTAGAAAACTCTCACATCATTGAAAATAAAGAGCTTTCATGCAGACCCTGCTCTAAATTGGGGCACGCAGCATGTCCTAAAAAGCACTTTAAGTGCATGAATGAAATTGCAGAGGAAAGAGTGATTAATTTGTTGAATATATAGCGTAACATTACCTTAATCATTTCGTAAGCTTTGCATAGGAAAAATCCAATGCGTGAATAAAACCTTAGTCATACTCATATCATTTGTTTTGCTTCTTAACGGTGTATTTGCACAAGAAGGAGGGAACTATCTAATCAGAAATTATCCAACTACAGAAACGAACGCAACAGCACAAACGTGGGGAGCCATGGAAGATGACAGAGGTGTCATGTATTTTCCTGCTGGAAGAAAGGTTATAAAATACCATGGTAAGCATTGGACATCATTCGGGCTAAAAGGACTTGTTGCTCCAATTAGTATGGCTAAGTCTGATGATGGGACAATTTTCATTGGAGGTGAATCTGAGTTTGGTAAAATGGTGGTTGATTCATTGGGTGATATTGGTTATAAGTCTTTAGTGGATTCAATTCCAGAAAGTTTAAAGTCTTTCGGTCCGGTTTGGAGTATCGTTACTAGTGGAGATAAGGTTTACTTTTCTTCTAACTTAGCCGTCTTTGTTTATGAGGCAGGAAAGGTTAGACCATTACCACACAAACCGTTTCCGATTCTGTTTAAAATAGATGAACGCGTTTACTTCAATGTTAGAGATACAGGATTACATTACATAGAAGAGGGAAAGGTTTCCTTTGCAAAAGGAGGAGAGAAATTCGCAAGGAATAGTGTTCAAGGAGCGGTACGTTTAAATGAAAAGGTGGTAATGTTAATCACAGGCAATGAGGGGATTGCTTCTTATAATCCGGTTACCGGAGCTGTCAATGAATCTAGTCACCCTTTATTTGATCACGCACCTCAATTTAGAAAAGATTATATCTATTGTTCAACGGAAACCATCGATGGTAAAGTTGCAATTGGGACTATCTACGCTGGATTGTATTTGTTTTCTAAGTCAGGGGTTTTAGAAAATAAGATTGATAAAAGTAAAGGCTTAATAGATAATGCAATCAATAGAATGTATAGTGATCGATTGGGAAACCTTTGGCTGGGAACGGATAAAGGGATCGCGATGATCGAATTAAATAACGGTATCAAGCATTGGGATGACAGACATGGAATCAATGGTTTTGTAGAAGATATTGAAGAGTATAAAGGTGAATTATACATAGGGACTTCAACTCACATTCGTTACAATGATAAAGGAGTCTTTAAGGAAGTAGAAGGAGTGAAGGCTAGTACATGGCATTTATTTAAGCATTCAGAGGATCGATTTTTTGCAGCAAACACAGGAGGTCTGTTGGAGATAGTTGATCATAAGGCTAAACTGTTAAGTAATAAAGTTGTTTGCTATTATTTACTTGAATGGAATAAAGACACCTTAATTATTGCAGGTAAAGAAGGGTTAATGCAATTCAGTTTGATCACTAATAAACTAGAGACTTTATTTGCAACGAAAAGCTCGGTTAGAGCTATCGCAAAAGGAAATAATGGTGAAATCTGGTTCTCTACTCAAAATCATGGACTTGGAAAGCAAAATCCAGACGGAAGCTTCTCTATGCTTTCTGTTGAAAAAGGATTACCGACTCCGAACTTGAATGCAGTATTTAATTTTAACGACAAGCATTATATAGCTACTAAATATGGTTTGTATGAGTATGATAATGAAAAGGATAGTATTGTTCAAAGTTGTGACTTAGGAGCGTATTTATGTAAAGACAGTGTTGGTTTATTCAGGTTTGAAGGAGGATTGAATGGTGATTATTGGTCATCCATTTATGGTAATGCTAGCCTTCGGTTAAATCACAATGTGAAAAACGGATCGGTTTATAACAGAGACACTGCATTTTTGAAGCGTATTCCAAGAAAGCATAGCTTTAGTTTTTATCCTACTAAAACTGGAGCTTATTTTTCGAATGCTTTGGGATTGTATAAGTATGATCGATCTGCGATAGTTGATGTAGATAGATCTTATGAATCTTTGATTTCATATGTTCAGATTGGACAAGATTCTATCATTTTCAATGGCTCATATGCAGGGAAAGAAAAGGTGTATACTTCAGAACAGCCAAGTAGTTTGATTCCACGTTTAAGCTTTGAAGACAATGAATTAACCTTCCATTATTCAACAGCTTATTACATTGAAGATAAACAAATATACCATCAGTATCAACTGGAAGGCTTTGATGAGCAATGGTCTAACTTCAATCAAGATTTCAAAAAGAACTATACCAACTTACATGAAGGAAAGTATAAGTTTAAGGTTAGAGCAAAGAATGTCTATGGAGAGTTAAGTAAAGAAGCAAGCTATGAGTTTGTGATACTTCCACCATGGTACAGAACATGGTACGCCTATGTAACTTATTTTATATTTAGTTCAGCTTTTATTTATCTATTGATTTGGTTAAATGGAAAACGTTTAAGAGCTGCAAATATCAAATTGGAGGGAATTGTAGAAGAGCGTACTGCTGAGGTTGTAAAACAGAAGGAAGAAATTGAGGTGAAAAATGAGATGATTACGAAGAGTATCACTTATGCGAAAACCATTCAGGAAGCCATTTTAACAAGTGCTGAATTCTTCTCTGATAATTTTCATGATCACTTCTTGTTATACAAGCCAAAGGATATTGTAAGTGGCGACTTTTATTGGGCATATAAAACGAAGTCGAATAAATTACTTTGGGTTGCTGCGGATTGTACAGGTCATGGAGTTCCTGGAGCATTTATGACCATGATTGGGAATTCATTATTGAATGAGATCGTTATTGAAAGAGGAATTGAGGATACGGATGTAATTCTAAATGAATTGAGAGATCAAGTTATTAAGACATTGAATAAAGAAATAGATAGTGAGGATGATAAGAAGATGAGAAACGGTATGGACTTAGCTTTATGTTGCTGGGATCTAGAAACGAATATGTTGACTTTCTCAGGAGCAGGGAATCCGGTGTTTATTATCCGTGATAATGAGTTAGAAACAATTAAAGGAGATAGACAGCCAATTGGTCTGCATAAAAAGATGAAGCCGTTTACCAAACATGAGTATCAGTTAATGGATGGCGATAAGCTTTATACATTCTCTGATGGGTATTCAGATCAAATGGGAGGAGAGAATGAGGATCGTATTAAATTGAAGAATTTTAAAGCGGAATTAAAACAAATTCATACGAATAAACTCGACAGTCAAATGGAGCATTTGGATAAGTATTTTGAAAACTGGAAGGGGAATATGGAACAAATGGATGATGTTGTCGTAATTGGAGTGGAAATTAAATTTTAAAAATTAAATAATAACATATGTCTTTACCAATAGATGTAGTTCTACAGAACTTCGGTATACCAGATGACGCGGTAAGCGTTGTCTCTTTGAATCACCCGTTTAACTGGGAAAATACCACAGATTTATTATTAGATTTAGAGGAGAAATTAAAAAACTTAGATCTTCCCTTGAAGATACAAAAGAAGCTTTCGAAAATTGTAACTGAGGCGGTAGATAATGTTTGCAGGCATGGATTAAAAGCAGAGGACAATAAATTGTCAAGTTTTACCTGTAAAATGCATGATAATGTGGTTTACATGGCAACTAGAAATTTGGTCTCTTCAACGGAGATTAAGAAGTTAGTTGATATGATTGAGGAAATTAACAATTCTGATTTAGAGGAAATTAATTTGAATTTTAGAGCTCAATTAAAGCATGGTAAAATGGATAGAATGGGTAATGCTGGATTAGGATTTTATCAAATGGCTAGAAAATCAACTTCTCCGATTAGATACAATTTCTCATCAAACGACATTGATAATGCGTATTTCACATATTTGATTACGGTTGATACGAAGCAATAGAACTACGAAGGATTAGAACACATTAGAATAACACGAAAAAAAATTGAATATGCATAATTTGAATATACCGGAAACACCAATGACTCCAAAAATTCAAATGAGCACTGCTGGAGTATGTGAAATCAGCGGGACTTCTAGACCAGAGGATCCAAATGAATTTTTCGCGCCAGTATTTGAATGGTTAGACGATTACTTTATATCGGCTCCAGCTCCATTAGAATTAAACGTACACCTAAAATATTTTAATACCTCTAGTAGTAAGGTTTTACTCGATATTTTCGAAACGCTAGAAGATAATAAGGATAAAGTGGATGTAAGCGTTGTATGGATTTATGAAGAGGATGATGACGAATTACTTGATGCAGGTGAGGAGTTGTTAGAGTTAGTTGAAATTGAATATGAATTAAGAGAGATATAAATCATTACTCATTAAGCTCAGAACAGGACAAAAAAAAGGGATGAATAATTATTCATCCCTTTTTCAGTTTTAAACAAATTGTTTATGCCAGCTGTCTTGTACTGGTTTCAACCATTCTTTTCTCATTTTACCTAGATTATCAATCAGGTTGTCATAAACCTTCGGATTGTTTTGAAGTAGCTCACTGTCGTTTTGTAAATGACCAGGAATGGTTTGATCATCCTTTCTAACAGCAAAATTGAAACGATTGAATAAATCAATTCCAAATTGCTCATCAATTGCTTTAATTAAATCAACTGACTTATCAATAGAACAACCAGTCGCTTGTGCTTTTTGCTCATCCACAACTAAAACGATAAATACATCGTGAAGTACCTTGAAGTCAGCAAATAAGCTTTTACCATGAGCTGCCCATGATTCAATAAATTCTTGTCCTTTAGAAACTATCTCTTCTTGCTCGTATCCGTTTAGTACACGGTTACTTTGATAAATCCAAACTCTACTATGATCAGCGAAATCTTGTGAAAACATCTTATAATTCTTCAGCGTTAGCAATCAACTCAGCTATATCTAAAACTTGAACATCGTTCTCTTTTTCTTTGTTCTTAACACCATCAGTCATCATGGTATTGCAAAACGGACAACCCGTTGCAATTACATTAGGTTTAAGTTCTAAAGCTTCTTCTGTTCTTTCAATATTGATGTCTTTGTTCCCTTTTTCAGGTTCTTTAAACATTTGAGCTCCACCAGCACCACAACATAAACCTTTCGTTTTACATCGTTTCATTTCGCTTAACTCAACGTCTAACTTTTTTATAAGATCTCTAGGAGCCTCATATACATCATTAGCTCTACCCAAGTAACAAGGATCATGGAAAGTTATTTTCTTTCCTTTGAAGTTACCTCCTTCAATGGATAAACGACCATCTTTAATTAGGTCATTGATAAACTGAGTATGATGAACGACATCATAGTTTCCACCTAAATCAGGATATTCATTTTTAAGTGTATTGAAACAGTGAGGACACCCAGTAACAATCTTCTTGATTTCATATCCATTTAATACCTGGATATTCATCATCGCTTGCATTTGGAAAGTCATTTCGTTTCCAGCTCTTTTTGCAGGATCCCCAGTACAAGATTCCTCTGCACCAAGAACAGCAAATTTAACTTCAGCCTTATTTAAAATTTTCACTATTGCTTTAGTGATCTTTTTTGCTCTGTCATCAAAGCTTCCAGAACAACCAACCCAGAATAAAACTTCTGGTGTTTCTCCTTTAGCCATCATTTCTGCCATAGTAGGCACCACTAACTTCGCCATTATAAATGTTTTTGTTTGTGTTGTTTAATCGTCTTCAGTAGCCCAGTTAAATCTATCCTGAGGAGAGAATTGCCAAGGTGCCTGATTGTTTTCAATATTCTGCATCATCAGGTTTAACTCCATTGGAGCTTTAGATTCTTCCATAACTAGGAATCTTCTTAAATCCATGATAACAGCTAATGGATCATTATTTACCGGACAAGCTTCAACACATGCGTTACAAGACGTACATGCCCAAAGTTCTTCTGCAGTGATGTAATCACCTAATAATGATTTACCATCTTCTTTAAATTCACCTTTATTACAATCGATGTTTTTACCAAATTCATCAGCTCTATCTCTAACATCCATCATTACCTTACGTGGAGATAAAAGTTTACCAGTCATGTTCGCTGGACAGTTATCTGTACATCTACCACACTCCGTACACGTGTATCCATCCATGATAGATTTCCACGTTAAATCTTTTACATCCTTAGCACCAAATGGAGCAGGAGGAGCAGCGTTTGCATCAGGAGCTGGGGCAGCAAATGGATCAGCGTTAGGATCTAACATCATTTCCACTTCCTTTTTAACATCTTGATTATTATCTAATTGTCCTTTAGCCGTTAGTTTTGAATACCACACATTCGGGAAAGCCAACATAATGTGGAAATGCTTAGAGTAAGTTACATAGACTAAGAAAGCCATCACACCTAAAATGTGAAACCACCAAGCAATTCTTTCGATAGCTATCAAGGCTCCATCAGACATTCCGTTGAATATTCCAGTAAATATTGAACTAATAGGGAATGAACCTGCTTGAGAATAATGTTCCGCTCCTCTAGTTTGTAGTATTCCATCAGTAGCATTCATTATTAAGAAAGCAGACATCAATAGAATCTCCACTACCAAAATGATGTTGGCATCTGACTTAGGCCATGAAGTCATTTCCTTACCTAAGAAACGCTTAATATTCAATACATTTCTTCTAATTAAGAATATCGCACAAGCAAGAATTACACCTACAGCGAAGAATTCAAAAGAGGCTACTAAAACGTCATAAAAGCTTCCAAGAATAGTAGATAAGAAACGGTGTGTACCGAATAATCCATCCACTACTATTTCGATCATTTCAACATTTACGATCAAGAACCCTAGGTATACAACAATGTGTAAAGCTCCAGCAATTGGATTAACAACCATTTTAGATTGTCCAACAGCAACTTTAAACATTAGTTTCCATCGTTCGTCTTTACGATCAGAACGATCTAAATCTCTACCTAGTAGAATATTTCTTCTGATGAACTTGATTCGTTTGGCAAAAAGAAATGCCGTTACACCTAGTGCAACCGCAAAAATTAATTGTAGAATAATATTCATATGTTCTTAGTGAAAATCAATCAATGAAACGTGTAAATACTTATGTGGATTACGTTTAATGTCAACTAATAAAGAGTCAATACTAGCAGCAGAATTACTTAAGTTTTCATAAAGGATAGAGTCGTTAAGTAATTTACCCATTGATCCTTCTCCTTCATTTAGCTTACGCATCATTTCGTTTGTTTCTGCCAATACCATTTCAGTATTGTTAATGGCTTGAGCTAAGTTCGTTTGAGCAAGAGAATCAGATATCGATTTTACATTCGAAATAGTAGCTCGAATATCTTGATTGCTTCTTTTTAGATTGTATGAGATAGACTCAATATTCGCAAAAATATTGGTTAGCTTCTTTGATTGGTCAGTAACCAATGTATCAATCGACTCTGTTGTTCTTGTTAAGTTATCGATCGCTTTAGGGATTCTTTTAAAGGAAGCTGTAAGGTTCGCTCTAACATCTTCGTTCAATGCACTTTGAACTGTAACCGTTACTTCTTCTAATCCTACTAGTAAGCTTTCCACTTTCTTACGTAAAGGTTGAAGTTCAATCATTACTGCATCTTCAATGCTTGTTTGAACCTCTGATTTAATAACAGATCCAGGAAGAAGAAGATCGTCTTTTGTTCCTTTTCCAATTACCAACTGAATAGCTTTTGAACCTAATAAATCACTTGAGATAATCTTTGCTACAGAAGTGTGATAAACCGGAATTGAAGCATCAACCGAAAAACGAACTCTAACACTATCCGGATTATGAGGTAACAAGGCTATTTCAGAAACCTGTCCTACTTTAACACCACTTAATAATACAGAGTTAGCAGATTTTAAACCTTCTACGTTTGAGTAAACTCCGATAAACTCGTTTCTTGGATTCAATAAGTTATAACCTTTTAAAAAGTTAAAGCCATATATTAATAATATCATGGCTCCTGTTATAACAACTCCTATTTTTAATTCTCTAGACACTATTTTAATTTTTCTTTAGCTTCTTGGATTGAAATTCTTTTCTCTCCTTCAAAAGCGATTACAAAAACTCCTTCAAAACCAGCTGTTTTCAAAGATTGCTTTTGCTTAAAAGCCTCTTCAAAGGTAACAAATTTGCCTGAAGCATACTTATACCATCCACCTTGCTGATATTCAAATACATCACTAGCTTTTTCAAGACTAGGATCATCGAGTTTAACAGATTCACTGGAAGATATGATTTGAACGCTGTAAAAGACATTTAGTTCCTTCTTGTTCTCCTTTTTAGACTTCTCTTTACTCTGTTTCTTGGCGTTTTCAGCTTTCTTTTTAGCCTGACTTGCCGTCATGTTTGTAGGCTTTGGTTTTACTGGTTTCTTTGGTTCTGGAGTCTTTTCATTTTCCGTTTCAGCCTTTTCTTTGACTTCAGCAGTTTTTCTAGGTCCATCAGGTAAAGCAATTCCTTTTTCCTTTTGAAGCTTGATTAAAGAATCTATTTCCGTTTTGCTATATCCTTCAGATTCTAATTTGTATTCTCTAAAAGCTCTATAAACTGCTGAAGAAAGATAGGTTTGACCTTGCTCAGAGTTTAGGAACTTTTCTTCGTTCTTATTGGTTAAGAATCCAGTTTCAATTAATACACTCGGGCAATAAGTGTTATACATAACATACAGTACTTTCTGTCTTACCCCTCTTGAATGACGACCAACTCTATCCTTAAATTGCTTTTCAATTTTATCAGCTAGAATAATACTGTTGTTAAGGTATTCTGCTTGGATCATACTTAACATAATCTTAGCTTTTGGACTTTCTAAGTTTAACTCGTAATTCTTTTCATAGTCTTTTTCCAAATAGATTACTTGGTTTTCATGAGATATGTAGTCTTTGTTCTTTTCTTGGTATTTCAATCCCATTACGTAGGTTTCTGTACCAAATGCGGCAGGAGAGGCAGCGTTAGCATGAATACTTATGAAAAGATCAGCGTCATTTTTGTTTGCAATAGTAGAACGCTCGTGTAATTCCAAGAATACATCTGTTTCTCTAGTATAAATAACTTTTGTCTTTGGGAAGTTTTCTTTGATATAAGCACCCAGTTTCAGCGCAATTTTGAGACAAACATCTTTTTCATTAGCAATGGCTCCATGACAACCAGGATCCTTACCACCATGACCTGCGTCTATAACAACAGTCTTAACATGATAACCAGATTGATCATCATCTTGAGCTTTTAACCCTGTAAAGAGGATTAAAAAAATAAGGACTATGCGATAATATTTTTGCATGGATTTTGTTTTATTAACGCTCCCGAAGCTTAAAAATTCTTTAGCTTTGATTGATTAAGTTCGGACAATAGCAAATTTAATATTTCCGTTTGGCAAATGAAATCAGGTTTACTCTGTTTATTCATATTAATATGTTCATTTCTCTTTTCTCAAGAAAAGCAGGACTCTACATTGGTGTCTGACAGTCTAGAAACACGTACTATGCCACTTTCAAAAAGCGCTGTTGAAAGTACGGTTAACTACGATGCTTTAGATTCGATAGAGATTGATAACGTAAACCGTATCATATTGCTTTATGGTCAGGCTGTTGTAACCTATGAAGATATTAAGTTAGAAGCTCCTTTTATAGAGATTTACATGAATGAAAACGAACTTTTTGCCTATGGTAAAAAAGACAGTACAGGAAAACTAATTAAGCCCGTTTTTACAGATCCTACATCAACCTTTAAGGCGAAAGAAATTCACTATAATTTTGAGACGAAAAAAGGAAAGATTAATGAAGTGATAACCAATGAGGGGGAAGGTTACCTTCATGGAGAAGACGTTAAGAAAATGGAGGATAACACCATTTTCGTGAAGAACGGAAAGTACACAACTTGTAATGCCGAGCATCCACATTTTCATTTACAATCTTCGAAAATAAAAGTAATTCCTAACGACAAAATCATATCGGGTCCGGCCTACTTTGTCGTTCAAGATATTCCAACTCCATTAGTTATTCCTTTCGCTTTATTTCCAAACAATACTAAAAGAGCTTCAGGTATTATCATGCCGACGTTTGGAGGGAATAATGCGAATTACGGATTTAGCCTTCAGCGTGGTGGGTATTTCTGGGCGATTAATGATTTCGTTAATTTAGAATTGTTAGGTGACGTATACTCAAAGGGTAGTTACGGATTACATGCTATTAGTAATTATAAAAAGCGTTATCGTCAAGAAGGTAATGTAGCATTGGATTTTCTTCAATGGACAAGTGGTGATCCACAAATAGCCAGTGAATTTACAAGTCGTTATGATTTCAAAATTAGATGGAATCACAGACAAAATCCAAAAGCGCGTCCGAACGGAACTTTTTCAGCTGCAGTGAATTTTGGAACAAGTGGATATAACGAGAATGATTTAACCACTCAAATGACCAATCAAAGACTTCAAGCCTCAACGAATTCGAATGTTACTTATTCGTTTAGGGTCCCTAAGAGTCCTTTCTCTGGATCGGTTGCAGCAACTCATTCTCAAAATAACTTGACAGGAGATATGACCATGTCTATGCCGAACTTTAGCTTGAACATGAGTAGGATTTACCTAAGGAATCCGAACAAAGTAGTAGGTAAGCCAAAATGGTATCAAAATTTCAGTATGAGTTATTCGGTTCGAGGGCAGAATACTACGAATACAAATGACTCTTTATTAACACCTGAAACAATAGATCAATTCTTAGGAGACTTTAGAAAAGGAGTAAAGCATAGTATTCCTATTCAAGGTAACATTAAGACCAAGTATTTTAACATCACTCCAAGTGCTAGTTTTAATTCATTTTGGTACCTAGATTATCAAGAAAGGGATAGTACGCAGAATGAGTACAGTCAGTTTAATGGTTTCAAAACCGGTAACGACTTTAATCTGTCATTAAACTTCCAGACGGTTTTATACGGAGATTATGTTCCAATTGGAAAGAATAATAAGGTGGAAAAAATACGTCACGTTATGACTCCAACAATTGGTTTCAGGTTTACACCAGATTTTACCTCTGACACATGGAATGAATTTAGTGGATACCGAGAAGCTTATGATACGTTAAGTAACACATTCGATTACAATATTTTCACTGGAAACATCATGGGGACACCAACTAAGGGGCAGTCAGGATCATTAACATTTAGTTTAGGAAACACAGTGCAAATGAAAGTCAAAACTCCTAAGGATACCGTTAACACAAGCAAGAAAGTTTCGATTTTCGATCGTTTATCAGTGAGCTCTAATTATAACTTCTTTGCGGATAGTCTAAATTTAGCCGTTTTTAATGTTTCTGGTAACACCACAATAATCAAAGGCTTATCGATGAATTTCTCTGCGATATTTGATCCGTATCAATTGGATAATGACTTTAATAGGATTAATCAGTTTCAGTGGGATGGGGAAGGTTTTGTTCGTTTGACAAATGCCAATGCCGGAATGAGATGGAGATTAGAAGGGAAGAAGGACAAAGAGAATCAAGGTAAGATAATGAAGCGTGTATTTAGAGAAGATTATTTATACTATCAAAACAATCCAGAACTGTTTATTGATTTCAATATTCCTTGGTCGCTTAATCTATCCTATAACTTGAACTTTAGACAAAGAGTGGTTGATTCAACTCTTGTTTTAGATCAGACTCAGACATTGAATTTCAGCGGTGATGTAAGAGTATCGGAAGGATGGAAGCTAGGGTATTCATCAGGATATGATTTTATTAATAAAGACATCACATCAAATACTCGATTTAGCTTGAATAGAAATTTACATTGTTGGGAAATGTCCTTGGTTTGGGTTCCTTTTGGAAGAAGTGCAAATTATTTGTTCACTTTAAATGCTAAGTCATCGATGCTTCAAGACCTTAAGTTAAATAGACGAAAAACAAGTAATGAATATGGAGAACTCTAAATTGAAAATTGTAAATACAGAAAATGCACCAGCACCAGTAGGACCATACAATCAGTGTATTGTTCATAACGGAGTAGCATATTTAAGTGGGCAGATTGCAATCGATCCAGCTACTAGTGAATTGGTAATGGATGATATAGAAACAGAAACTCACCAGGTGATGAAGAACATTGGAGCTTTATTAACTGAGCTAGGTATTACTTATTCTGATATCATTAAGTGTTCCATCTTTATTTCAGATATGGGACAGTTTGCAAGAATTAATGAAGTTTATGCTTCTTACTTCACAGGATATGCTCCAGCTAGAGAATGTGTTCAAGTTGCTGTATTACCTAAGAATGTAAACATTGAAATATCAGTTTTAGCTGCTGTATAATTTACTTTGGGTAAACTACCACATATATTATTCTTTCTGATTTTATTATCCTATTCCTTTGTTAAAGGACAAAAGGATTCAATAACTACTATTCACACTTTTGTAGCCTTATGTGATAATGAAAATCAGGGAATTTATCCA
>CBFIFL010000046.1:0-23062 GCA_965661855.1 Flavobacteriales bacterium | reverse complement strand
GTCATGGTTGTAATACTGGCTGTAGAATTGTTCTTGGATAAAGAAGGAAATATTGTGGTGAACGAAATTGCTCCAAGAGCTCATAATTCAGGTCACCAAACGATTGAAAACTCACATACATCTCAATACATGCAGTTGTTGAGAGTCTTATTGGATCTTCCTTTAGGAAGTACGACTTTAACTTCGCCAGGAGTTATGTTGAACTTACTAGGAGAGCCTGGTTTTATTGGGACTACTAAGTATGAAGGTGTAAATGAGGCTTTAGCAATGGAAGGAGTAAATCTTCATTTCTATGGAAAGAAGCAAACCAAGCCTTTCAGAAAAATGGGACACGCTACAGTGGTTGATAAAGACCTTGAAGCGGCTAAAGTGAAAGCAAGAAAAGTACAAGAGGTATTAAAAGTTAAATGCTAAAAAGAGATATATGAAAGCAAGAGTTGGAATTATAATGGGAAGTTCATCGGATTTAAATGTGATGAATGATGCAGCAGCAGTTTTAAATGAATTAGAGATTCCTTTTGAAATGACTGTAGTATCTGCGCATAGAACTCCAGAAAGAATGTTTGATTATGCTCAAAACGCAGCTGAAAGAGGTATTCAGGTAATTATTGCTGGAGCAGGAGGTGCTGCTCATTTACCAGGAATGGTTGCTTCATTAACAGCTTTACCGGTTATCGGAGTGCCTGTTAAGTCCTCAAACTCAATAGATGGTTGGGATTCAATCTTAAGTATTCTTCAAATGCCAAATGGAGTTCCTGTAGCAACAGTTGCTTTAAATGCAGCGAAAAATGCAGGGATTTTAGCAGCTCAAATGATTGGCGCTTCTGATAAAGAAGTGTTCTCAAGAATTAGTGCTTACAAGACAGGGTTAAAAGCAAAAGTGATCAACGCAGTAAAAGAAGTCGAAAACTCAGATTTTTCATTCAACACTTCTAAATAATATACTTTAGCCTCCAACTAAAATCATTCATAAATGAAATTTATTGGGGGCTTTTTTATGCTCTTAACTTTTTGTTTGAACGCTCAATCAAAGCTGCCTTTTCTATTGTTAAATCCGAATGAGAATTTCATAGAGAAGGAATCTAATGTTCAACTGAGTATAAGAGATTATTACCGTTCTGGATGGTCAGAATATCAATTAAGCTATAAAGGATTAGGTAGGCGATTTCACCTCTTTTGTGAGGGGAGTGTAAGACCTGGAGTAGAGTTGACTAGTTATCAAGCGTCACTTGGAACTGTTGCTTGTTTTGAGAATAGTTCTTCACTTTTTAAAATCACTTATGATAGGTGGAATAGTTATTCTTTTAGAGCTTATCACAGACAGATAATAAAGACCTCTGCACTTTCCTTTGAAATTCATAAGAACAAAATAACGGATTATTTGGCTATAGCTTGGTCCAAGCCTTATCGTGATTTATTATGGTTTTCTCTTCATGTTGAGAAATACAATCTATTGGCTAAGGAAAGGTTAAGTACGGCTTTTTTTATTCGAATAAATGAGGAAGACCTTTTAAGTTTTCGCTTAGGTTTGAATCATTCACAAGTGATGTTGTCCTACGTTAAAAAGTGGAAATCTCTTCGGGTAATTCTTAATGTAAAGCACCATCAAAATTTAGGTTTTACTCCTAAGCTCATTGCACAATGGTAAGAATTGTCATCGCTTTACTTCTATTGACTAAGCTTTCATTCTCTCAGCAAATAGACTATCAGGTTGATTTAAACTCTCAAGAGTTAATGCTTTTGGTTGATGCCAATCTAATTTCTATTTCAGCATACAAAGTGATAAAAGAGTATAGGTTCAAGAATGGAGATATTAAAAGCTTTTATGAATTGATAAGGTTGGGATTAGCGCCTTCTCAAATAAGATTGATTAAAGAAAATTGCTTTATAAGTCGATCAGAATGGCATGGTTCCTTGAATTCTATTTACGATGAACATATCGATCAAAGAGTCAGTGTAAGCAATCTGGGACTCCAATTTCGTTCAAGGATTAATGAGGAAGAAAAGAAGATTTATTTGAGGACGGATTTGGGTGATGGGCGATTGTTCTTCGGTCATGTGCAAAATCCATTGAGGGACTATTTCATGAATGTCGAAAATGAAATAGGTGTTTTACCGGATTGGAATACCAATCGTTTGGGATTGCTTTTTGCTAGTAATAAAACAAACTATAGTTCCGTGTTTGGATTGATTAGATCTGACACTACTTTGAATCCTTTTCTACGCTTCAGAAAGCATTTTAATCGTTGGTCGATTGATTCCAGAATACAAGTATCTGACGTTGTAGAGCATAATCACCAATTATGGTATTCTTATTCAAACCTACAATTTCGATTTTCAGCCTTAGTTGTGGATGATCAAGTCGCCAAACGCAGTCTGAATATTCAGTTTTCTCCTACTTACAATCATTTATTGTTGTTAGAGAAAAGTCAGCGCAGCGATGCTGTCAGATTGCGATTCAGGCATTACTTAAAGTTTAATAGAATTAATTCTTTTTATGAGCTCGTTCATGAGAAAGGGAGTGAACAAGATGATTGGAATGTCAAACTAGGATATAAGCAAAGGTTTAACCAATATGCCTATCAAACTTGGGCCTCTGGGAATACGAATGATATCAAGATTCGCTGGCAGGGTAAGTTTATATTCGATGATATAGCTTTAAAACACATCGCTCAGGTCAACTGCTCTGAAGGTTATAATGTGATTGGAGGAGGTAGTGTAAGTTTCAATATGCTCAGTCTTGATTTGGATATTGGGGTTTATCGATCATTTGCAAATAACGAAAATAGCTATTCGGTTTATGGTATCGGTTTAAAAGAACAGGTTAACACGATTAGATTGGAAGGTAATCAGGTCTTGACCAGATGTTCTTTAGCTAAGAAAGTGGAAAGTAATTTATTGAGTTTGGTCTTCGATCTTCTACACAATGTCGAAGGAGAAGAATCGAAAGGAAGTTTTAAGCTGCAGCTCATTCAAGCTTTTTGATTAGGATAACTCTGAATTTGATATCTTTGTAGTTCAATTTTTGACTTATGAAATACGATATAGCGATAGTAGGAGGTGGGATTGTTGGAGCTGCAACGGCATACAGAATCCAAGAGCATAATCCGAACTTAAATATCATTCTTTTTGAAAAGGAAGAAAAGTTGGCGAATCATCAAACTGGAAATAACTCAGGAGTTATTCATTCAGGATTGTATTACAAGCCAGGTTCATACAAGGCAAAGAATTGTGTTGAAGGTAGACATGCCTTAGTTAAGTTCGCTCAAGAATACAATGTAGCGCATGATGTATGTGGTAAAGTTGTTGTAGCAACGGATGAGTCTGAATTACCATACTTAGAAAAGATTTATAATAACGGTATTGCTAACAATACAGAAGGTTTAAAGTATATCAATAGCGATGAGGTTAAAGAGATTGAACCTTTTGTTAAAGCTGTAAAGGGAATTCATGTTCCTTGTACAGGGATTATTGATTTTAGAGGAGCTACTGAGAAAATGGCTGAATTAACGGTTGCTAAAAATAGTAACAGTGTAATTAAATTGGGTCATAAAGTAACTGGTTTTGAGCAAAGCGAAACGGGAACAACGATACATACAAATCAAGGTACTTTTGAAGCCAAACATGCTATTTTCTGTGGAGGATTGCAGTCGGATAGATTAGCTAAAAAAGACAAGGTAGATTTAGATATGCAAATCGTAGGTTTCAGAGGAGATTATTACGAGTTGACTGAACAAGGAATGCATAAGGTAAAGCATTTGATTTATCCAGTTCCTAATCCTGCATTCCCGTTTTTAGGGGTGCACTTTACACGTATGATTGAAGGAGGTGTAGAATGTGGTCCAAATGCGGTATTTACTTTTAAAAGAGAAGGATACGGTAAGACAGATTTTGACCTGAAAGATACTGCTCAAGCTTTATCGTTTGGAGGAACTTGGAAGCTGTTTTTCAGAAATATGTCTTTCGGAATCAATGAGTATAAAAGAGCTTTCTCTAAAAAGCTTTTCCTAGAAACGCTTCAAAAGATGATTCCATCATTAACAATGGATGATATTGAAGTTGGAAGGTCTGGGGTAAGAGCAATGGCTTTAGGTTCTGACGGAAATATGATAGAGGATTTTAAAATCGAATTCAAGCAGAATAACATTCACGTTTTAAATGCACCATCACCAGCAGCTACGGCTTGTTTGGCAATTGCAGATCAAATTCGTGAAATGGCTGAGGAGAAGTTTAACTTGAAGTAGTTATTACTTCAAGCCAATCGCTTTTAACCTTTCCAATAAAAATTCACCAGCAGTGGTATCTTCCCATTTCTTAGGGTTGTTTGCTGTTATACATGAATCTAAAGATGCTAAACTAGTATCTGGATTTGCATGCATAAAGAAAGGGATCGAATATCTTGGTTTATCCAGTTGGTCAATAGGTGGGTTAACTACTCTGTGAATCGTAGACTTTAAAACACCGTTTGTTAGTCTTTCAAGCATATCACCTACGTTAACGATTAAGTGACCATCGATAGCTGTAATCGGAATCCATTTACCATCTGCTCGCTTCACTTGCAGTCCATCCGCACTAGCTCCCATCAAAATGGTAATCAAATTTATGTCTCCATGTTCTGCAGCTCTCACTGCTCCTTCTTTTATTTCTGATGTATCTGTAATAGGGAAGTAATGAATCGGTCTCAAAATAGATATAGCACGATCTACTTTTCGATTGAAATAATCTTCTTCTAAGTCTAAATGTAAAGCGATTGCCGAAAGCATTGTTTTTCCAATAGACTCTAATGTGCTATAGGCATCTTCACAAATGGAAGCGATTTCAGGTATTTCACTTGGCCAAATGTTCGGTGCGTAATCCTTTAAATCAGATTCTGGAATGTGTTTCCCTACATGAAAGAATTCCTTTAGATCTCCCATACTTCTTCCAGCAGCGTGTTCTTTTCGTTTTCCTGTATAACCTCTCTGACCGTTAAAGTCTGATCCATCATACTTCATTTTTACGTCATCTTCTAAATCGAAGAACTTTTTCAAAACATTGTAAAGATCCGTTTCTAGGTCTGTATTGAAGCCATGGTTTTTGATGGAAACGAAACCTATTTCTTGATATGCAGCCCCTAATTGGCTAACAAATTTTTGTTTTTGGCTTTCGTTTCCTGACGTAAAATCAGATAAATCTAAAGATGGAATTGATTCGATCATAATGCTCTGTTTGAAGACTATTAAAATTAGTAATTTAGAGCTGCTATGGTAAGGAATATCGGATTTTTAATAATGATTTTATTCATGTCTCTTTGTGGAAATGCACAAAGTTTCTTGCTTATCAAAAAGGAAAATTCTTCAAAGGAAAAGCAGCTTTTACCAGGGAAGAAAATCAAATATCAAATTTATAGCGATTCATTAATTGGAGTTCAAAACAACTGGGAAAAAGATAGAATTCAGTCCTTAACCGATAGTAGTTTGGTTTTTCCTTCAGGGGAGGAAATTAAGATCAGTGATTTAAAAGTATTGGCTTTTCATTCACCAGTAATTGAACATTGGAGAATAGCTAGTGTTCCTATGTTGATTTTTGGTAGTCCAAACTTTTTATATGGATTGACAAAAGGAGTGTTGGAAGGAATGGAAAGAGATAACGAGCAAGATGTTCCGATTTACACAATAAGTGGAGGTGTAATGGTCTTGTTTGGATCAATTCCTCATTTATTCAAAGCCAAAGAATATTCCATAAAAGGAGGCTATCAGTTTCATGTTCAATAATTGTTTATAAATCCAATTCAAATTCAACAGTCACTAGGCTCTTTCATGTTATCTTAGAATCATGAAGGTCTGTATAGCGGAGAAACCAAGTGTAGCAGGAGAAATAGCCAAAATTATAGGGGCTAAGCAACGTAAGGATGGTTATTACGAAGGTAATGGCTATCAGGTGACTTGGACGTTTGGACACCTTTGTGCACTTAAAGAACCTAAAGATTACAAGGACAATTTAAAGTATTGGGATATTTACACCTTACCGATTCTACCTGAGGAATTTGGCGTAAAGCTGATTGATAATGCAGGAACCAAGAAACAATTCAATGTAATCAAGAACCTGGTAACTAAAGCAACGGAAGTTATAAACTGTGGGGATGCTGGCCAAGAGGGGGAATTAATTCAGCGATGGGTTTTAGATCATGCAGGATGTACTGCTCCAATGAAACGTTTGTGGATTTCATCTTTGACGGAAGAAGCGATAAAAGAGGGGTTTAAGAAGTTATACGATAATAAAGATTTCGATTCATTATATGAGGCTGGAAAGTCTAGAGCCATAGGTGATTGGATACTAGGTATCAATGCCACAAGGCTTTTTACACTGAAATTTGGTAAGAACAAGCAAGTTCTAAGTATCGGAAGAGTTCAAACTCCAACGTTAGCACTTGTTGTTGAAAGGCATCTGGAAATAGAGAACTTCGTTCCTCAACCATACTGGGAGATTAGAACGATATATAAGGATACAAAGTTCGCTTATGAAAAAGGGAAGTTTGCTACTGTTGATGAGGCTAAACAAGTGATGGCTTCGATCGAAAAAGAGGACTTAGAAATCACTTCAGTAAGCACAAAAGAAGGAAAGGAGTTTCCTCCAAACTTGTTTGACCTTACTTCACTTCAGGTAGAAGCCAATAAGAAGTTTGCTTATTCCGCTGAACAAACATTGAATTTGATTCAAGGTTTGTACGAGAAGAAGTTGGTTACTTACCCAAGGGTGGATACGGTTTTCTTACCTAATGATATTTATCCTAAGGTTCCTAAGATTTTAACTGGATTAGTTCAATATCAGCCTTTGGTTGAAGCTTTGAAGGGAAAGAAAATTAAGAAGTCGAAGAAAGTATTTAACGATAATAAAGTAACAGATCACCACGCTATTATTCCGACAGGGGTACACGCTGGAAACATCGTAGGTGCTGAAAAAGATATTTACGATTTAATCGTAAGACGTTTCATTGCGGCCTTCTATCCGGAATGTAAAATATCGAATACTACTGTTTCTGCTAAAGTGGATAAGATAAAGTTTAAGGCGACTGGGAAACAGATTCTGGACAAAGGTTGGAGAGTAGTTTTTGAATTTGGAAAGACTTTAAAAGATGATGAAGCTGTATTGCCTCATTTTGATAAAGGAGAAAAAGGACCACATGAGCCTACACTGGAAGAAAAAATGACTCGCCCTCCTAAATACTTTACCGAAGCAAGTCTACTAAGAGCGATGGAAACAGCTGGTAAGCAGCTGGATGATGATGAATTGAAAGGTTTCTTAAAGGAAAACGGAATTGGTAGGCCTTCTACTAGAGCCAATATAATCGAGACATTGTTCAGAAGAAAGTACATTGAACGTAAAAAGAAAAATATATTAGCCACTCCTACAGGAGTTGCGCTGATCAAAAGGATCACTAATCCAACTTTAAAGAGTGCTAAACTTACCGGACAGTGGGAGCGAAAGCTTAGAGATATTGAAAGTGGAAACTTCTCAACGAATGACTTTATTGGCCAGATGAATGAGATGGTTAGGTCTCTAGTTGATGAAGTAGTTTTAAATAGAAAACCGGTTGAGGTTAAAAAGATTCTTTGTCCTAAATGTAAAAAAGGACAAGTACTAAAAGGAAAGAAAGCTTACGGTTGTTCTGAGTGGAAGAATAAATGCTCGTTCCAGATTCCATTTGAAATGGATAATTATAAGTGGAGTAAGTCGAATGTTATGGACTTAATTTCGGGAAAGGAAGTAGATGTAAATGGAGTAAAGTATTATTTCAATAGCGAATTTAACCTAGAACGAAGGAATTCAAAGGAGGATTATGGTGATTGTCCAAAATGTAAGAAAGGTCAAATTAAAAAAGGAAAGACAGCGTTTGGCTGTACAAACTTTAAAGAATGTGATGTTCGAATAGATTTAGATCAGGAAGAATACATTATCGAAGTGCTAATGGAAATGCACAATCAGGAATAAGACTTTAAATAGTTGAATTCTTTGTAATCTTATAAGTGCATCTTCTTGAAGATCTTAAAGTCATTGGAGATAGAAAAGAATGCATCCGTATTCTTATGCCATGAAATACTTTCCTGTGCTCCTAAAACCAAATAACCTTTCCCGTCGATACTATCAGACAATAAGTCAATAACCTTAGCTTGTTGATCTTTTGTAAAGTAGATTAAGACGTTTCTACACAATATCAAATCAAACTTTTTGTATTGGCTGTCCTTAACTAAATTGAAGTTGCGGAATTCAGCATTTGCTAATAGGTTTTTATCGAATTGAAGATAATTACCATCCATCTTGTAATAATCAGATAGCTTAGCTTTTCCTTCGAACTCCTCGTAATTTTTTTCATACTGCTTTAGCCTCCAGCTATGGTATCTATGTGATTTAGCAGTATTGATAATATCGTTATTAATATCACTTCCAAGGAAAGTTGTCTTGTGTAATAATCCTTCTTCCTTTAAAAGGATAGCCATACTGATCATTTCTTCACCAGAAGAACAGGCAGCGTGCCAGATACGAATACGATCTAATTTTTGAAATTTCTTAACGAGTCTTTTTCTAAATTGAAACCAGAATCCAGGATCTCTAAATAAGTCGGTTGTATTAACAGTAACTTCATTAATAAAGAACTCAAAGAACTCTTTGTTTCCAGATAACTTAGCCGTCATTTCGTCCGCATCCTTAAAATTGTTCTTTTCTAAAAATCGAACAATTCTTCTGGAAAATGATGTCATAGCGTAACCGCTAAAATCAAATCCGTGATTTATTTTAACCGACTTAATTATCTTATCTAACTCTTCTTGTGGTAATGCTAAGTTCGCTCCCATTACAGTGAGTTTAAAAATTCGATAATCTGTTCAACATTATATATATGGTCGATCTGAGTTTCTTGTTGTGCGGCTTTGGGCATGGTGTCCACCATGCAAGTTTTAGGGTCTTGGATGATTGTTAAACCTCCATTTTCCTTTATGTCTTTCATTCCTAACGATCCATCTCTATTTGCTCCGGTTAGGATAATTCCTACCAGACTGTCCTCGTATGCGTGAGCACAACTACTTAAGGTAATGTCAATAGATGGTCTAGAACTCCATACCATATCTTCAACTGATAGAGCAATTCTAAAATCCTTTTCCACAGACATATGATAATTAGAGGGAGCTAAATATACTTTTCCTGGCTCAACTAAGTCTTTGTCAAATGGCTCTAGAATATGGATATTTGATTTAGTATTAAGTGCTTCTGAGAATCCTTCACGAACATGTTTAAGTCTGTGAGGAGCTAAGAATATTGGTAAATGGAAGTTGTCTTTAAGTCTTGCAAAGATCTCAGAAACAACAGGGAAACTCCCTGCAGAACCTCCAATAACAACGGCTTTATATTTGTATTTATCTTTTATAAACATTACTTCTTCTTGTATATCCTTTCGGCTTCATTATAAAAAGTAAACTTCGACTCGTAATAGGCAGATTGAAACTTCTCTCTGTTCCCTAGAGCAATGTAACCACCAGCTTTTAAGCTGTCTGTAAGTATTCGGTATGATTTGTTAGCGAGCTTTAATGACTGACTTAAAATTACATTTCTACACAGAATAAAATCAAATTGGCCCGGCGGGGTGTCATAGCCTAGTTTGTTCTTTTGGAATTCAACATTAGCAAGTATTGAGTTGTCCATTTTAAAACGACCACCCATGTCTGTTAAGAAAGGGATATCCTTAGCTTGTCCACAGTATCTTTCATAGTTCTTTTTACCAATAGCCACTTTTTTAAATCCGTACAGACCATTTTTAACAACCGTGAATTTTGCTTTATGAATTTCTGAACCAATAATCTTGACTTTGTCAAGTGCATTCAACTCATGAAGTACAATTAACAAAGAATACAGTTCTTCTCCTGAAGAGGTAGAAGGGATCCAAATAGTAAGGTTTGGTTTTTCAGCAAGCATTTTTGGAAATAACTTTGTCTTAAGTTCTGACCAAAAAGTAGGGTCTCTAAAAAACTCCGTTTGATCAATGATCATGCTATTTACTAATTCATCATAAAAAGCAAAGTCACCAACCCTATTGATTATACTAGAAGCATCGGTCTGTTTGTTTTTCAAAAGACGCTTAAACTGACGGTACATAGCTAGTTCGCAGTAATCTTTTAAATCTAAAGATTGCTCCGTTTTTATGGCGCTAATAAGGTTTTCTAATTCTAAGATGCTTGGTTGTGAAAACATATCTTATTTACCTTCTAATTGTCTAATCTTTTCCTTTAAGTTTCGGATAATTTCATCCGATTCTTTTTTGTCTTCTCGAATTCGTTGTTCAAGATCTTCCGTAGTAGCCTGCATTTCTTCTGCAGTCTGACGAAGTTCTTCCTCTTGAGAACGCATACTTTCTGTCATTTTTTTCGAATCAGTAAGTAATTGCTGAGTTTGAACATTGATTTTGATTCCTTTTAAGGTAGAAGCTATACTTTCGCATAGTTCTTGAACGTATTCAATTTTGTAGCTATCAAGGGCTTTGAAAGATGCAATTTCAATGATGCCAAAGACTTCATCAGCTTCTATTAATGGAACAGCTAAAACCTCTTTCGGTTGAGAGTCACCCAAACCAGATTTAATTTTAATATAAGATTGAGGAATTTCTTTCAGGTGAATGGAGCCTTTCTCTTGCCAACATTGACCAATTATACCTTCCCCTTTTAATACCTCCTTATTAATATATTTTCTTCTTTCAAAAGCGTAACAACCAATCATCTTAAGATAGTTGTATTCATTCCCTTCTTCCAGAGCGAAAATAGCTCCTTGATCAGCACCTATACTTTTCGTTAATTCAGAAATGATATTGAAACCGAATAGCTCTAGGTCATCCGCATTTTGTCTTAATAATTCTGAAAATCTAGTAACACGTTTAATTTTCCATTCTCTAATTTTATCTTCTTGGGATGCTACCTTAAGTTTTTCACGCATCTCTAGTAAGGAGTGACCAAGACTGTCATCTTTACCAAGAGGAGCATATTCTTTGGTTAAGTTACCTTCACCAATTGAGTTTGCGAAATTGGCCGTTTCCTTTAAAGAGTCGACGAAAATATTTGTAGCCAGGATAACATCTCCAATCTCGTTATTGTTAGCCTCAATCTTTTCAGGCAAAACACCTTTAGTCATTTCAGCGAACACATCTCTGATTTTTTGGATAGGGTGAACAATTCTTTTAATTGCTAGAAAGGCAAGAAGTATAGATACAACTAAGCCACCTCCTAGAAACCAATATTCCAGATTTTTAACGTTGACGATTCGAGTGGATAAGGCTTTAGTTTCATTTACTATTGATTCATCTTCTTTGTCAAGAATAGTTCGAGCTGCTAATTCAAGATCTTTATGAATAGTACTTAACTCTTTATATAATCTTAATTTTTGCTTACCATTCTTTTTACTTACTTCTTCGGTAAGTCCATAGGTCAAGACAACCAGTTGATCAATTTGATCATTGATTTTTCCAACAGAATTAAAATAGTATGCTAGCTCCTTCTTTTTAAGGCTTTTCAATAATAGATTAGTCTCTTCAAGCTTACTCGTGTAATACTCTAATTCAGATTGACTTTCTGCATCATTCAACAAGCAAAGTTCCAATGCTTTCTGATTGTAAAGAGTAGTGTATTTCTGAATACTATCTATGATGTTAAAAAATAGCTCTCCAGACTTACTGGTGTTTTTGTTGTAAAATGCTTTATTAGCATATGTAGATAACAAATCTACTGGTGTTTTCATGTTTTGCAAATAGAAAGAGCTTTCATTCAAGGAAACATTTTCCTGAATAAGTTTCTCTTGCAATTCTTCTAGAACTATAAGGTTTTCCTGATAGTCTACGAACGCACTTAAATATTCATTATTGTTTGAAGCATTAATGAATGTCTCCGTAAATTTTTTATACTTTTTAATGTTTTTCCAAAGGTATCGTTGGTCATTTAGGTTATCCTCCGAGTTACTATTTAAAAAGCTCATTGTTTCTAATGAACTCTCTTTAACAAACTTATCCAACGTTAATAAGTTGGTCATTAACTTTGTCTTTTGATTCGCTAAGTCATTGTGTCTTTTTTCAACATCAGAGAAATAATGCAAGGTAAAACCAACCAATACAATCAGAATTAATCCTATAGCAGCAAATGAAAGCGTAATCTGACTTCTTATTGAAGAGAATGAAAATTTAGAAGACCCTAGTTCCACTGTTTCCTTAGAAACAGATTCCTTCTTAAGAGCAAGTTCGTTAGATGATTTAGACTGTTTTTCTTCCTTAATCCTCTTTTTTCGTTCTTCCTTGATCTTCTTGATCTTCTTGATACGGCTTTTTTTATCAACCTTTTGAGGCAGATTATTCATACACGATCAATTAACTGTAGTAACCTGCTTCTAACAGACTTACTTCTTTATCAATACTTGATTTCAAATAGGTCAAACAAGCTTTGTTTTTAACAACATAATTAGCAATGTTAGACTCTTGTAGTTTCGACACTACGGACATATCTTCCTGAGCAGACATGACAAATATACTTGAGGTTTTCTTTTTAGCCAGTATTTCATTAATAAGGTCTAATCCATTCATATCGGGTAGATTAATATCTACTATGAATATGTCAGCCATGTCTGAAAAAGTCTCTATTAAAGAATTCGCATTTCCATATAGAGATACCTCAATATTACTGACACCAGCCAAAGCCATTTTAAGTAAAAAACTTTCGGTTGGATTATCTTCAATAACTGCTACTTTATACTTAGACATATTTTTCCTGTATTTGGATCACTAAATCTTTGCTTATCTGATTGAATGCTATCATTTGTTCATCCAGATTACTTTCAACACCAGACTTTAAATCATTATTAATCGCTTTGCAACATTCAAACATTCTTTCACAACCTATAGTACCGCTAACTCCTTTTAAAGTATGTATATCTACCTTTAATGAATCAATATTTAAACTCTTATGAGCTGAATTACTCTTTTCAATTAACTCATCCAAATCGTTGAGGTAAGAAGAGAAAAGTTCTTTAACCAAGCTATCATCCCTTGCCATTTCGATAAGTGTGTTAACTACTTCTTCGTTGATCAATGGATATTGTGTAAACATGCTTCAAATTTTGAGGTTAATACTATTGTTAAGTAAAAAAGTTTCACAAAAGATGATTAAAAAACACATAGTTCTTTTAACGATGAAATTGGCATTTGATCGATCTGAAATAAGATTAAGTTTTTTTATCATGTTTTGTAATGGTAAAGACCTGTATATTGTCGACTAAATAGATTAATAATATGACAAGTAAGGCAAGCTTATTTAATCGCTTAGGTGGAAAAGCAGCTGTTGAAGCAGCAGTTGATTTGTTTTACCAAAAGGTTATTTCGGATGATTCTATCTCGCATTTCTTTAGTGGGGTGGACATGGATGAACAAAAGAAAAAGCAGAAAGCATTTTTAACCTATGCTTTTGGCGGAAGAGTTAAGTATACAGGTAAAGACATGCGAACCGCTCATGCTAGCATGGATCTTACTGAAGAGCATTTCGCTGCTGTAGCTGGTCATTTAGTAGCAACACTAGAAGAACTAGGTGTTGAACAATCAATGATTGACGAAGTTGTTGCCGTTGCTTTAAGTGTTAAAGATGACGTTTTAAATAAATCAAATAAGAAATCAAATTCAGAGGATATGGCTCAAAAATCAGATTTAGGAGTTTACCAACTTCTATTAGAAAAAGCTGCAGATGCAGTTGTTGTAATTGACGATTCAAAGTCAGTTGTTTTTTGGAATGCTGCTGCAGAAAATATCTGGGGGTATTCAAAAGAAGAAACTATTGGTAAAAACATTAAGAACTTTGTTCCTGATGAGCATAAAGCTCCACATGATGGTTTTGTTGATGCTAACTTAAATACTGGGGTCAATAAAATTGTTGGTACTGGTAGAGAAGTAGAAGTACAAAGAAAGGACGGTTCTAGAGTACCTGTTCTTTTAACGATGTCTAAAGTTGAAAATGACGGTAAGAAATTCTTCATGGCCGTTGTTAAAGATATTACAGAAGAAAAAGCAGCTAGAATTCAAGCAGACTCTATTAAATCTGCAGTTGATACTGGTTGGGCTTCTATTGAATTCCACCCTGATGGAACAATTATCGATGCAAATGATAACTTCTTAGCAGGTTTAGGTTATTCTAGATCAGAAGTTCAAGGAAATCACCATAGGATTTTCTGTGATCCAGCTTATACAGCTTCTGCTGAGTATGCAAAGTTTTGGGCAGATTTAGCTGCTGGAAGTGTTTCAGCGGGTGACTTTGAAAGATTTACTAAATCAGGAGATAGTATTTGGATTAAAGCTTCTTATACTCCTGTAAGGAATGAAAAAGGAGAGGTTTATAAGGTAATTAAGATTGCAACGGACATTACAGAGCAAAAGCAGTTAGAGTCTAAGGCAAACGCTGAAAGAAAAAAGAACGAAGGTATCTTAGAGCAAGCTGTTGATGGTGTCGTTACTATAAATGGAGAGACAAAAGAAATAATTTTCATGAATGCTGCAGCTGAAAAGTTGTGGATGAGAAGAAGAGAAGAATGTATTGGTCAAAATATTAATACTTTGGTTCCAATGGAACACAAAGCTCCACATGATGGTTATGTGGACAGAAACATGACTACTGGGGTTAATAAAATTGTTGGAACTGGTAGAGAGGTGCCGATCGAAAGAGCTGATGGAACAGTTCTATGGGCATTCCTTTCTTTATCTAAAGTGGTTATGGAAGACGGGAATGTTTTCTATACAGCTTTCGTTAAAGATGTAAATGCTGCAAGAGCAAACAGACAAGCGTTTGCTGAAGCAAGTAAGTTAATCAACGGTATTGCAGTTGGAGATTTAACCTACAAAATGAATACAGAAGGTTTAGCGATGGATGCTGGAACTGAACAAGTAATAAATAACTTAAACGGTTTAAGAGGAAGTATTCAAGATATTTTAGGAGATTTAAGTGGTGTGGTTAACCAAGCTGGAAACGAAGGTGATCTTTCGGCAAGATTAACTGTTCAAGCACAAGGAGATTGGGGTGCATTAGTTGATTCCGTTAATATGTTATTAGCTAGTATTAGTGAACCAATGGCTGATTTCCAAGGAATCATGAATAACATGGCTCAAGGGGATTTAACTGGGAGATATGAAAAGTCTTCAGCGGGAGATATTAAAAGCATGGGCGATGCATTAAATGCAGCATTAGGTTCGTTGAATGATTTATTAATCGGTATTGGTCAAAATGCACAAGAAGTTGCTGCATCTTCAGAGCAAATGTTAGCTAAAACTGATGGAATGCAGGCAAGTACTACAGAAGTAGCTTCTGCAATTCAGCAAATGGCTTCTGGAGCTCAAGATCAAGCTGTTAAAACAGATGCATCTTCTAAATTAGTAGAAGAGGTGATGAAGTCAGCAAACATCATGGAAAATAAATCAGGAACGATTAACGAAGCAGCTGAGTCTGGTTCTGCTAGTTGTAACGAAGGTTTAGGTATCATGTCTAAGTTAGTTGCTTTCATGAGTGATATTGAAAATGCTTCACTGGATACTTCAAACTCAATTGATATTCTTACAGAGAGATCAGAAGAAATTGGAAGAACATTGAAAGTAATTACTGACATTGCTGCTCAAACAAACTTACTTGCATTAAACGCTGCAATTGAGGCTGCAAGAGCAGGAGAGGCTGGTAGAGGATTTGCTGTAGTTGCTGATGAGATCAGAAACTTAGCTGAAGAATCTAAAAATGCAGCTACTGATATTGAGAAGATTATTGATAATGTGTCTAAGGATACTCAGAAAGCTGGTAAGTCTATCGATACGATGAAAGAATCAGTTAAACTTGGTAATGCATCAACAAAAGATGCGGAAGGAAGTTTTGCTGCAATTAACACATCAAGTGAAGAGACTTTAAGTTTATCTAGAGAAGTAATTTCTGCTTCAGATGAGCAAAAGCAGGCTATTGAAATGGTTGTGAAGAACATCGAGCAAATTGTAGTAGTAGCAGAAGAAACTGCAGCTGGTACGCAAGAGGTTTCTACATCAACAATGGAGTTAAGTAGTGGAATGAATGAGATTAACCAAGGAGCTAGCAGATTAGCAGAAATTGCTGATGAGTTAAGAGAAGGTTTATCGCAATTCAAATTGAAACAATAATTTAGCATATTAAGGGGCTTGTAAAAGAGCCCTTTTATTTCACCTAAAGATTTTAGTATTATGTCTACAAAAAAAACGGAGTCAGAGGAGAATGAGAATTTAATTCTCAATCAACAGCTGATTGTATTTAAGTTAGGTGGTGAAGAGTATGCTTTAACCATTGAACAAGTAAAAGAAGTAGTAATTACTCCTCCAGTGACAAAGATTCCTCATACACCATATTACATTAAAGGTATTGGTAACGTAAGAGGAAATATTATTGCTGTTGTTGACTTAGAAGATAAGTTTAAAATGGAGAAGGATCCTAATTGGCAAGGTAGTTATACCTTGGTTGTTGAGAGTGAGAAGTTTAAGGTAGGTGTTCTTTCAGGAACAGTACCTGATACGCTGGCAGTAGCCGATTCTCAAATTGATAAGTCAATGTCTTTTGGCGGAGAATCTTCAGGATTAGATAGTAATTACATACAAGGAATAGTAAAATTAGATAAGCGATTGATTATTTTAATAGATATTTTTAAAATATTGAACGAAGAAGAAATAGCTGAAACAGTTAATTAATTTAATAACCACTAAATAATATAATATGTCTGCAAAAATTTTAATCGTAGATGACTCATTGTACATGAGAACAGTAATTAAGGACGCTCTTGAATCTGCTAGATTTGAAGTAGTAGGTCAAGCCTCTAATGGTGAGACAGCAATTGATTTAGCTTTAGAATTAGAGCCAGATTTGATTACACTTGATAATATCTTACCAGATATGATTGGTACGGATATCTTGAAAACTTACAAAGAAGAAGAGTTATCTTCTAAAGTTGTTATGGTTAGTGCTGTTGGACAACAGTCAGTAATTGATCAAGCAAATGAAATTGGTTGTGATGATTATATCGTTAAGCCATTTACTCCAGAACAATTAGTTGAAAAAGTAAAAGCAGTTTTAGGATAGATGGGTGAATCAAGGGTATTAGTTGTTGATTCGTCACCATTACAACGAATGGTTATATCTAATGTTCTCAGAGATGGGAATATGCAGGTAATAGCTACTGCTTCGAATGGTGATGAGGCGTTAAAAATAACTCAGTCAAAGCAATTAGATATAATTGTAACGGCTGTTAATATGCCTTTGTTTGATGCCAAACATTTACTTACCAAAATAGACCGATCTAAAAAGATTCCAGTCTTGTTGATTGCTGGTTCCAATGATCTATATTCTCTAGTTAATGAGTGTATGAATTTAGGAGCCATTGATTTTATAGAGAAGCCCGATGGAGGTAACTTTACCTCGATGAACGCGGTGAAGGACCAGATCTTAATGAAAGTTGGTACTGCACTCAAAATCGACATGGCTAAGGTCGTAAAGTCGAATAATGCTGTTAAATCTAATGCGGTAACCTCAAATCACTCTTTTGGTAGTAAACTTAATTACGATGTAATATGTATTGGTTCCTCAACAGGAGGACCAACTGCTGTTGAAGCCGTAGTTAGAAATTTACCTAATAACACTCCTGTGCCAATAATCATTACTCAACATATGCCTCAACGTTTTGTGAAAGTATTTGCCGATAGGTTAAATACATTGACAGAGATGGAAGTAAAGGTGGCTGAGGTTAATGAGAAAATTCTCCCTAATACAATTTACGTTGCTCAAGGGATTGGGAATCCATACATAAAGAAGAGTATTAACACGGTTAGACTGAATTATTCGAACGAAGTATTTCCGGAATTTAATAATCCTAGTGTTAACAGTATGGTGGAAAGTGCAGCGGACATATATAAATCAAGATTGCTTACCGTGATTTTGACGGGTATGGGTAAGGATGGTACAAATGGTGCGGAGAAAACTAAGAAATTAGGAGGGAAGGTAATTGTTCAGAATGAGAAAACATCTGTTGTTTATGGTATGCCTAAATCTGTTGTAGACAATGGCTACGCAGATCATGTTGTATCCATTAATCAAATGGGTCATTTTATAACCAGTTGTTTGTAAGAGTATGGCACAAGAAGATCAGTACAGAGAAATATTTCAGGCTGAAACGCTGGAGAACTTTGAAGAGTTAAACAAGCTATTCACTAGACTTGAAAAGAATTACGCTGACAAAAAGGCGATTAATGCCATTTTTAGAATTACTCATACTTTAAAAGGTAATGCTTTGGGTATGGGCTTTAAGGATATCGGAGATATGGCTCATGTCATGGAAGATATCTTTGGAGAGGTAAGAGAAAATAAACTTGAATTAGACCCTGAAATATTTGATGCTTTGTTTAAAGCCTTAGACAAATTAGGGGAGTTAATAGATAGCCTTAAAACGGAGAAAAAGGTTCGTTATAAAGGACTTAAAACAAAGCTAAAGGTTATCCTTAAAAAAGCTAAAGAAGAGACCTTATCAGAAGAATCTGAAGGAGGTGTTGCTTTAACTAGTGAGGTAGCTGAAACAGAGTCTAAAGTAGCTGAGCCTGCTGAAGAGGTGCCTGCTAAGAAAAGAAGAAAACGTAAAGTTGAGGAAGTGACTAGTGAAACTAGTCAGGCAGAGGAAAAAGGGAAAGAAATTACTGAAGAAACAACATCAAGCCCTGTTGCTAGTGATGAAGTTGTTCAGACAGAAGATATAGAAGACGAGGACGAGGACGAAGAAGAAGAGGAACAAGCTGAGACTAAAATTGCTTTTTCTGATTTAGTTCAGGTTCCAGTGAGAAAGCTAGACGAACTATTAAATTTAGTCGGGGAGCTTATTATTGAAAGAGATAGAATACTTGCAACTGCTTCTGGTGCCAGAAATGAGTATTCGAGGCTAATGAGGATTACTTCTGATATTCAGTATTCTGTAATGGATGTTAGATTGGTTCAAGTTGGCTTTCTGTTCAATAAATTTCATAGAGTACTTAGAGATGCAGCAAGCATGGAGGGGAAGAAGGTCAACCTAGAATTAGAGGGGACTGAAACTGAAATTGATAGAAATGTCTTACAGATTATTTCCGATTCAATGATACACTTAGTGCGTAATTCTGTTGGTCACGGTGTTGAAAAACCGGATGAAAGACTTAAAGTAGGTAAGTCTGAAGAAGGGACTGTAACATTAAGAGCTAGAAACGAAAGTGAAACTGTTGTTATTGAAATTCAAGACAATGGAAAAGGAATAGACCCTAAGATAATTGCAGAGAAAGCTATTAAAAAGGGATTTGTAACGAAAGAGCACCTGAAGTTAATGTCGGATAATGAAATCCGCATGTTAATTTTTGAACCAGGGTTTTCTAGTATGGATGAAGTAACAGCTATCTCAGGTAGAGGTGTTGGTATGGATGTTGTTAAGAGATCGATTGATTCAATTGGTGGTTCGATAGAGCTAGATTCGGAAGTAGGAAAAGGAAGTACCATTTCATTGTTCTTACCATCATCAATGGCTGTTAAAGGGGCATTACTGTTTGTTCTTAATGAGCAAGAGTTTGCCATTCCATTATCACATACAGAAGCTGTTGTTCAGTTTAAAAAGAGTGATATTCATAAAGTAAAGAATGGCTTAATGGCTACTTATTTGCAGAAAACAATATCAGTTATCTTTTTAGATGATGCTTTTGAAACTGCTGACGCTAGCAAGCTTCATCAAGATCAATTATTTCAGAAATCTTTGAATGAACTGAAGAGTGATCAGGAGTTGAACGTTGTTATTGTTAATCATAACGGTACTTTAATAGGTATTGTAGTGGATAGATTATTACAACAAAAGGATATCGTTGAAAAACCTTTAAAGAAGCCAGTTGAAAAGATTAGCTTGTTTAGTGGAGCAACAATTTTAGGAAATGGAGCTGTATGTCCAGTACTTAATATACCAGGATTAGTGAATCATGTCTTTAGAGGAGCTAGAAGACAGTAAAAAAAATAAATATGGAACAAGATTTAAGAACCGACATATTTAAAGAATTAGTTAATATAGGATACGCTCACTCAGCAGATGCCTTGTCAATGATACTTTTTGAAGGGGTATTGATGCAGCAAGTTGATTTTGAAGGAGATGTATCAAAATATAGATCATCAAACCCGGGAACTAACTTTATTCTGCTTAAAACGGAATTGATGGGAGAACTTTCAGGTATTAGTTATTTATACATTTCAGAACAACAAGCTAAAGTTGTTTTTGATAAATGTTTACCTGAATGGGATGGAAATAATCCAGATTCCCGAAAGGAAATGGAGAAGGCTATTTTAATGGAGATAGATAACATGTTGGCTGCTTCGGTAGTTACTAAGCTATCTAACTTGTTAGGTGTCAATCTTTATGGAGGTGTTCCTGAGATTATGGTACTAACTGATAAGGAAACAGACCAGTTATTCGAACAACAGCAAAAGGAATTTCCAGGAGCATCTTGCTATAGTTATTTTAGACCATTGTCTGCACAAAGTTTTCAGCCAGGATTTACATGGTTCTTTGGAGACGATTTTAAAGAGAAGGTTAATGCGCTGGCAGAGGATGATTCCAAGCGAGCATTAATATCAGGGGATTAATAGTTATGAGTGAGCAAGAAGAGATTTCAGACGAAGAATTGAGAGCATTGTGTAGAGCGGTGCTAACCAGATATAATATTGATTTTACTCACTATGAAACTCGTTCTTTTAAGAGAAGGGTGAAAAGTGCCATGAATACGCTTAAGATGGGCAATCTTATGGAGTTGTGGCAGAAGCTACTTCAAGATAGAGATTTTGTATTCGATTTTATTGATGCAATTACTGTTGGTATGACATCTTTATTTAGGGACCCAAAAATGTGGTTGTTCCTGAAGAAGGATATCATGTATCAGTTAAGAAATCATTCTACATTGAGAGTATGGCACATGGGGTGCTCTACCGGTGAGGAGGCTTATAGCTTTGGTATTTTGTTGAAAGAATCATTTTATAGAGGAGTTAAGAAAGCTGTAGCAACCGATTTGAACAGGAATTCAATTGCAATGGCTCAAAGCGGAAGATTTCCAAAGGTGAATCATACACAGAATGAACGTCAGTATAAGACGTTTAATCCTGTGGGAAACATAAATAGGTATACTACCTTAGAAGGCTATGAAGTAATCTATGATAACAAATTAGTGGAACATGTTGATTTTAAAGTTCAAAATGTTACAAAGGAAATGCCTGACGGTAAGTTTAATATTATATTCTGTAGAAATATTTTAATCTACTTTGATGAAAATCTAAAGAAGAGACTTCTACAAGAACTATACAATAAATTAGAAGATGATGGCTTTTTAATTATTGGTTTCTTTGATGCATTGATACCGTTAATTGATCCAACGTTATTTGAGTTCTATGATATAGAACATAAAGTATTTAGAAAAAAGAGAGCTTTATAAGCTCTCTTTTTTTTTGTTCTCAACTCTAGTTTGAAGTTCAGCTATTGCTTGTTAACTTTAAACTATATTTTCAAATCGATTTTTATGATCACTTTAGACCAATTAGAAGTATTGGGGAAGCGCCTGGTTGCGTTGAGGGGGCATCTTTGACCTGGATAGGAAAAAGATTCAGATAGAAGAAGAAGAAAGAAAAACGCATGAAGCTAACTTTTGGGATGACCCAAAAGAAGCAGAAGCTTTCATGAAAAAAATAAGGTCTAAGAAGATATGGACGGAAGCCTACGATAAGGTGGAGTCTAATATTGATGATCTTAATGTAATCTATGAGTTTGCCAAAGAAGGAGAAGCTTCTGAAGAAGAAGTGGATGCTTCCTATGATATTGCTAAATCTAGCCTAGAGGAACTGGAATTCAAGAATATGTTGAGCTCTGAAGAAGATGCCCTAAGTGCATGTATTCAGATTACGCCAGGAGCTGGAGGTACTGAAAGTCAAGATTGGGCAAGTATGCTCATGAGGATGTACATCATGTGGGGAGAAAAGAATGGTTTTAAAGTCAAACAATTGGATTATCAAGAGGGTGATTCAGCTGGTATTAAGACCGTAACTTTAGAATTTGAAGGAGAGTTTGCTTTTGGATACTTAAGAGGAGAGAACGGCGTTCACCGTTTAGTAAGGTTGTCTCCATTTGATTCAGCAAATAAGAGACACACCTCTTTTGCTTCAGCATATTGTTATCCTGTTATTGATGATACCATTGAGATTGATGTTAATCAATCTGAAATTGAATGGGAAACATTTAGAGCTGGTGGAGCTGGTGGTCAGAACGTAAATAAGGTGGAAACTGCAGTTCGTTTGCATCACAAGCCTTCAGGAATCGTTATTAAAAACCAAGAGTCTAGATCCCAGTTAATGAACAAGGAGAAGGCAATGAACCTTTTAAAGTCTCAGTTATACGAGCTAGAACTTCGAAAGCGAATGGAAGTTCGAAATGAAGTTGAGGGATCTAAAAAGAAAATAGAATGGGGATCACAGATTCGTAACTACGTGATGCATCCATATAAAATGGTTAAAGATTTAAGAACTGGTTTAGAAACTTCAAATGTACAAGCAGTAATGGATGGAGGAATCGATGATTTCCTTAAAGCCTTATTGATGCAGGAAAGTGGAGGGAGTCAAACCGAAGAAGATACAATTTAAGATGAAGATTTATCATAATCCAAGATGCAGTAAGAGTAGACAAACACTTCAGTTTATTGAAGAGAAAGGTGCTGCTGTTGAAATCGTAAAGTATTTAGAAGATATTCCAAGTGAGTCAGAATTGAAATCGATTCTAAAAGCACTAGGTATAGAAGCAAAGGCTCTGTTAAGAAAGGGAGAAGCTGATTTTAAAGAGCATTTTAAAGGAAAAGACTTAAGCGAGGATGAATGGATCAAAGCAATGATTCAGTATCCAAAAATGATTGAGCGTCCGATAGTTGTGAAAAACAATAAAGCGGTATTAGGTCGTCCACCAGAGAATGTATTAGACTTGCTATAATGAAGCTTTTAAT
>CBFIFL010000045.1:0-23478 GCA_965661855.1 Flavobacteriales bacterium | reverse complement strand
GCAGGCTCTTCAAGGGAGGATTACTTTTCTCACCCTTATTTTAACGACTATCCTGCAGTGAATATTCCTCTTGAGGGAATGAAGTTGTTCTGCAAATGGTATAGTGATGTATTAAATGAAAAAAGTAAGACTGAAAAAGATTTCGGTTATTACTCGTATTGTTTGGTGGAATTACCTTCGGATAAAGAATGGAGCCAAAAACAACATCGGAATTTCAACGGTGCCTATCCTTTGAAAGACTCTAGCATCCATATAACCCCAGCAAATGTTGTTTCTGAATACAAAGGTTTTTTTGATGATCAGCGTCAATGGGCTTATCTATACGATATTGGAGAAGTCATCCAAGAAGGTGATGAATACTTTTTGAAAGGCTTTAATTGGTTATCTGGTTTCAAAGCAAATGTGCACATTGAATCTAAAACACCATTCATCGATCAACAAGAAGGCTCTCTGTTGGTTGGATTCAGACCGATCATTCGAAATGTAAGCAAACCGATGATCAATCCTACACATGAGATCCCTCAACTGACCGATAACGATATTAAAATCAATAATGAGAATAAAGCAAAACTGTTAAAAGATTTCAGCAAAGAAAAAGGACTGATGTTCATTCCTTTGGGCACAATGGTTCACGATGATTTCAACAATGGAAAAGCTTTATCTGTACAGTCTTTTTTCATGGCTGAAACAGAAACCACGATAAAAGATTATCAGACCTTTTTATTCGATTTAGTCATTCAAGGAAGAACGGAAGATTATTTGATAGCAAAGCCTAAAATCGATTATCAAGCGCCAAGGTATTCTTGGAATTTTTACGAAGAGTTTGTAACGAGAATCAAATCAAACCCCATAACAGGAGTCTCTCCAGCTGGTGCAAAGCTCTATTGCAAATGGCTAAGCGAAGAAATGAGTAAAAACTATACGGACTCTAATATAAAAGGAGCAAAGTCTCAATGGAGCTTCAGGTTACCTACAGAGAATGAATGGTATTACGCTTGCTCCGGTGGTAAACTGCGATATCCAATGGTTTTTGATACAACATATTACCGAGAAAATGCTTTGTGGCAGAAAGACTCAACGATCAATCTTGGCTTTGGAGTTCGAACAGTGAAAGACGGAAATAAAAACCCTTTTGGTCTATATCATTTAGAGGGAAATGCCAGAGAGATGGTCACTTCAAATGACTCCGTGTTCTTCGCTGGTGGAAGTAATGGTGTTGGTTTTATGCCAATGTCGTATTTCCATTACGATAATTTAGGACTCGCTGAAAGTAATCAAGTTTATAAGGCTGATGTTGGTTTTAGAGTGGTTCTTACTTATTTGGGAGGTAATCCACCAAAGAAGATTATTGTGAAGTAATAATTGATTTTGTTTTTCGGGCGACCGTAAGGGTAGCCCCTACCAGAGGGATTAGCAAGTATAGTAGGGGCTACCCTTGCGGTCGCCCGAAAACCATATTGGGATAAACAAAAAAGGGATTCCGATATTCGGAATCCCTTTCTCTTATCATAATCTAGCCACTAAACACTAGTTACTAATCCCTAATAAACTAAATATTCATCTCCGGAATATCTCCTTCAACCAATAAAGTACCTTCCGTTTTCGAAACAATTTCTTCAACTGAAACACCAGGAGCTCTTTCAATTAATTGAAATCCTTTTCCTTCAGGTAAAATATCTAACACTGCTAAGTCAGTAACCACTCTTTTCACACATTGAACACCAGTCAATGGTAATGAGCAAGCTTTTAATATTTTTGATTGTCCCTTCTTGTTCGTATGCTGCATAGCAACAATGATATTTTCAGCAGAAGCTACTAAATCCATAGCACCTCCCATACCTTTTACCATTTTACCTGGAATTTTCCAGTTAGCTATATCACCATTCTCCGCAACTTCCATTGCTCCAAGCACTGTTAATTGAACGTGTTGTCCTCTGATCATTGCGAAAGACATCGCCGAATCAAAATACACTGCTCCATTCTTAGGAGTGATTGTTTGCTTTCCAGCATTGATTAAATCTGGGTCTTCTTCTCCATCAAAAGGGAAAGGTCCCATTCCTAATATTCCGTTTTCAGATTGAAATTCAACGTTCATTCCTTCCGGAACATAGTTGGCAACCAATGTTGGAATTCCAATACCTAAGTTCACATACCATCCGTCAGATAATTCCTGAGAGATTCTTTTAGCAATTCCAATTTTATCTAAACTCATAATTTCTTCTTAATATATAGCCTATGATCTTTGTCTAACTGTTCTTTGTTCAATTCTTTTTTCGTAACCATTTCCTTGGAAAATTCTTTGAATAAAGATTCCTGGAGTATGAATTTGATTTGGATCTAATTCACCTGGTTCAACTAATTCCTCTACTTCGGCAATTGTAATTTTACCAGCCATCGCCATAACAGGATTAAAATTTTTGGCCGTACCTTTAAATATTAGGTTACCGTACTTATCACCTTTCCATGCTTTAACAATCGCATAGTCTGCAGTTAAAGCAGATTCAAGAATATGAGGTTTACCATTGAATTCTCTTATTTCTTTTCCTTCAGCTACCTCAGTACCGTAACCAGCAGGAGTAAAGAATGCTGGGATTCCAGCTCCACCTGCTCTACATCTTTCAGCTAAAGAACCTTGAGGGATAAGATCAACCTCTAATTCACCTGAAAGCATTTGTCTTTCGAATTCATCATTTTCTCCTACATAAGAAGAAACCATTTTCTTGATTTGCTTCTGCTGTAATAATAAACCTAAACCGAAATCATCAACTCCTGCATTATTAGAAATACAAGTCAAATCGTTAATCCCTGTTTCAGTTAATGCATTTATACATTTTTCAGGTATACCACATAAACCAAAACCACCTAACATTAAGGTCATTCCACTTTCGATACCCTCTATAGCCTCTTCAGCGCTTGATACAACTTTATTCATATTCTTAGTATTTAACCTAAAGTTACTATAAATAGGGAGTCAAAAAGTTCATTTTTTAAGATTAAATAGTTAGTCAGACCTTTATTTTTTTAAATAACGACCGCTTTGAAAAATAGGTAAAATAGCACTTGTTAAAGTTAGCTTAACATCTTATGCGCTGAATTACAGTCTCTTGTCTTCGTAATATGATTTTGATAAGGCGTTCTACTTAACGGTAGGTTAATGCTTATGTAACAGAATCGTTACCTGGAGTTTAAATACTACTAACAAATCAATGGTTTCTTTGTGTCAAACAAATAGAAAACAAATCAAAACAAAATGAATACTAAAAATGTATTAAGAAAAGCGGGATACCTAGGGTTATCTGCTTCATTCGCACTAGCTTTGCAGTCTTGTTCAGACGTAGCTGGATGTAACGATTCAACTGCATTAAACTATCTTGCAGATTCTGATGGAACTGTAGATTGTATTTTCCCAACTGTTGTTGAGGAAGACGAAATGTTAGTTTCTTCTAACATCACAGAAAACACTACTTGGACTGCTGATAAAGTTTATGTATTAGGAGGAAGAATCGCTGTTGAAAGCGGAGCTACTTTAACTATTGAGCCAGGAACGGTAATCAAAGGAGAAGCTGGGACAGGAGCTAACGCTACTGCATTATTAGTTGCTAGAGGAGCAAAGTTAATGGCTGAAGGTACTGCTTCTTTACCAATCATTTTTACATCTGTTGCTGATGAAATTACTCCAGAAGATATCGCTGCTGGAAACTTTGCATCTCCAAACTTAGATGCTACGGTTAACGGATACTGGGGAGGTGTTATTATTTGTGGTAATGCTCCTATTTCTGCTTCTAACGACGCAGGTGATGTTACTGAGGTTCAAATCGAAGGAATTCCTACATCTGACCAAAATGGTTTATATGGTGGTTCTGATGCTGCTGACAACTCAGGTTCTTTAGCATATATTTCTATCCGTCACGGTGGTTCTAACATCGGTGCTGGTAACGAAATCAACGGATTATCTTTAGGTGGTGTTGGTACTGGTACTTCTATTGATAACATCGAGATTGTAAGTAATCAAGATGATGGTATTGAGTGGTACGGTGGTACTGTTGAGTGTACTAACATGATTACTTGGAATGTAGGTGATGATGGTTTAGATACTGATATGTCTTGGGGTGGTCAGTTAGATAACTTCATCGTTGTTACTGCTGCAGGTCACGCATTTGAGTTAGACGGACCAGAAGGTTCAATGGAAGATTCTCATACTTTCATGAACGGATCTGTTATTGCTTCTAATGCTGAGATCGCAACTCAAGATTTAATCAATACTGATGACAACTCTATGGTGTCTATCGAAAACTTATTCATCACTGAGATTGTTGATGGACAGGTAATTGATACTGACGGTCAAGGAGCTGGTGTATCTTTCACTAACGTTTTATTAGACGTTGCTGATGTAACTGCTCATACTAAGTCTGGTGCTGCTGTAACTGGTGTATCTGCTGGTACTGCTTCTCAAGTTGATGCTTCTGCATTCTCTTGGACTTGGGCTCATGAAGCTGGTGTTATCTCTACATTGTAAGAGTAAAATCACATAATATATTGAAAGGGGGCTATTTATAGCTCCCTTTTTTTGTGGTTAAATTTTTGAATCATAAATGACAACATCACCCCTTCTTTGTTAACATTAAATTAACGTGAGATTTATCTTTAAGTTATTGTCTTGAGGTTTCTTTGCGACATAATTAAACGTTATGAAAACTTTATTAGGAGTTATTTTAAGCTTTTTTATTACCACTGTAGCGCTAGCTCAACAGGGAACTGTAACTGGAACCGTAAGTGAACCATTGAATGGTAGAAGCGAAGCAATGCCATTTGCCAATGTTGCGGTAATGGATGAGAACGGAGGGATCGTTGCTGGTTCAACTACTGATATGATGGGTGTTTACATGTTTAAGTTAAACACAGGTACTTATAGCATCGAAGCTTCATTCGCAGGATACCAAACTAAAAAATCTACAGTTACTATAGAAGCTGGAAAAACTGCTTCGTTAAACTTTACTCTAGAAGAAAGAGCTATTAAGTTAGTAGATGTTGAAATTGAGGTGACTGTAGCAAACGATAATGAGAAGGCGATTGATGTAGCTAAGCAGAAAGCAACTAACATCTTAGATGGTATATCAAAAGCTACCATGGAATTGACAGGAGACGGAACGGCTGTTGAAGCTGCTCAAAGAGTTACTGGTGTTTCTATTGAAGGAGGGAAGTATGTTTATGTAAGAGGTTTAGGAGATAGATATTCTAAAACGACACTTAATGGAATGGATATTTCAGGTTTAGATCCAGATAGAAACTCTTTACAGATGGATATTTTCCCAACAAGTTTGATATCAAACATGATGGTAAGTAAGACTTTTACAGCTGAACAACCAGCAGATTTTACAGGAGGAATCATGAATGTGGAGACGAAAGATTTACCTGAGTATAAAATCATGAATATGTCTTTAAGCTTAGGTTTCAATCCTAACATGCACTTAAACAGTGATTATTTAAGATATCAAGGAGGAAAACTAGATTTTTTAGGAATGGATGATGGAACCAGAGCATTACCTGATGCAGCTCAAACAGCATCAATTCCAACTCCAGTAGATCCTGCATATACTGATGAAAATGTTACCAATTTTGTTTCTGGATTTAACTCAACACTTGGAGCTGAAAGAGCAACTAGCTTTTTAGATGCAAGTGCAAGTTTTACCTATGGGAATCAAAAAGATTTAAGCACAGATGAAAACAAGTTAACGAAGAATCCAAGGTTAGGGTATATCTTCTCTGTGTCATACAAGTCTGATTACAATTACTATAGCGATGTTGAATTTTCAGAGTACCAAAGAGTTCCTAATGCTCCAGATTCAATGGAGTTAAGAGTTGCTAATCAGCAAACAGGTGAAATGGGAGAAAGAAACTTCCTTTTAGGAGGTTTAGCTGGGATTGCTTACAAAACAAAAAAGTCTAAGATTAGAATGACTATGATGAGACTTCAAAGTGGGTCTAGTACAGCGGGTAAGTTTTCAATCTTTAACAATGCAAATGCAATTGGTCAATCTGGATACAACGCATTTTCAAACAACTTAGAATACACAGAAAGAGCTTTGACTAATCTTTTAATAAATGGTCAGCACAAGTGGAAAGACAAAAAAATGAAGTTAGATTGGAGAGTAGCTCCAACTATTACCGTATCGGATAATCCTGATATTAGAAAATCAACATTTACTTACGGAAACGATACAACATTCTCAGCAGGAGATGGTGGAATGCCTTCAAGAATTTGGAGAGAGTTGGATGAGATGAGTATTCCTGTTAAAGTTGATATAACAAAGGATTACGAGTTTAGAGGAAATGAATCTAAGTTATTGTTTGGAGCTTCTCATACTTATAAAAAGAGAGATTACAGAATCATGCAGTACAATGGTATGGTTAACTTTAACCAGGATTGGAATGGTGAGGATTTAAGTCAAGTACTAACTCCGGAGAATATCTTTCCTAACGGAAATGCGTTTTACTATCAGTCAGGTAATTCTCAACCAAACTCAAACGAATATTCATCTGCTTTAAATAACACTGGTGTTTATGTTTCAACTGAACTAGGAATCAGTACAAGATTACAAGGGGTTTTCGGTGTAAGAGCTGAAAGATTTGTTCAAACGCATACAGGTAGAGATCAACAGTTTGCAAGTGGAAACATGGACGGAAGAAACCTAGTTGATGAAGAGGTGCTGAATTCGTTAGATTTCTTCCCTTCGTTAAACCTAATCTATAGAACAAACGAGAAGCAAAACTTAAGAGCTTCATTCTCTAAAACAATTGCTAGACCTTCATTTAAGGAATTATCGTTTGCACAGATCATTGATCCTTTAACAAATAGAATCTTTAACGGAGCATTATTCGAATACCCTGGTACCTGGGGTGGTGAATTAGTGGAAACAAGAATTGATAACTACGATTTTAGATATGAGTATTTTGGTGAGGCAGGGCAAACGTTCTCAGCATCGGTATTCTACAAGGCGTTTGATAAGCCAATCGAATTAGTTAGAATTCCAGAACAGCAAACAAGTACAGAGTACCAGCCTAGAAATGTTGGAGATGGAAGTTTATATGGTATTGAGGTTGAGTTTAAAAAGAACTTAGGTTTTATGTCTCCAAAGTTAGAGAAGATGAAGGCTAATGCGAATGTTACACTAGTTCAATCTCAAATAGAGATGTCGGATCAGGAGTATACGCAAAGAAAAGCTTACGAAAGAACAGGAGAAACGATTACAAGAGAAAGAACAATGGCAGGTCAGTCTCCATTCGTAATCAATGGAGGGTTAACTTACAAATTGGATTCAGCTCAGATGAACTTCGGGATATTCTATAATGTAAAAGGACCTACATTATTCATCGTTGGAGGAGGGTTATTCCCAGATGTATATAGTGATCCATTTCATAGCTTAGGTTTCAGTGTAAACAAGAAGTTTGGAAAAGAAGGAAGAACTTCGATTGACTTGAAAGCATCGAATATCTTAAATGATAACAAGTATTTTTATTACTCTTCATTCCAAGCGGAAAATCAAGTGTTTAGTTTGATGAATCCAGGGATGTCGTTTAGCTTAGGATTCAAACATAAATTTTAATCAATTTAAGATCTTTAGGGTTCTTTGATTTAAATACGAGATATGGAGTTTAACTTACTTACAATACTGAATACAATTGGTGGACTTGGCTTCTTCATTTATGGAATGAAGGTGATGAGCGAAGGAATCCAAAAATTAGCAGGAGATAAGTTAAGATCTATCTTAAGTGTGATGACTTCTAATCGTGTTTTAGGAGTAATTACTGGTTTTTTCATTACTTGTTTAATTCAATCTTCTTCAGCTACCACAGTAATGCTGGTAAGCTTTGTAAACGCAGGTTTAATCTCTTTAATTGAGTCTATAGGGGTAATCATGGGAGCGAATATCGGTACTACTTTTACAGGTTGGTTAGTGACGCTTTTTGGATTTAAAGTAAAGATTGCACATTTCGCTTATCCGATTATTGGTATTGGAATGCCGTTAATGTTTACGAAGAGTGATAAGCTTAAGAACCTGGGAGAATTTTTAATTGGATTCGCTTTATTGTTTTTAGGGCTTAATTACCTTAAAGAGCTATTCTCAAACATCTCAAACGAACAATTAGAGTTTTTAATTCCATATTCTCAACATGGAATTTGGTCAACACTATTATTTGTTCTGGTAGGAACAGTATTAACTGTAATTGTTCAGTCCTCCTCGGCCGCTATGGCTATTACCTTACTTCTGGTAAATCAGGGAGCGATACCTTTAACAGTAGGAGCAGCGATTATTTTGGGAGAAAATATTGGAACAACAATTACTGCAAATTTAGCAGCTGCGGTGGCTAACATTCATGCTAAACGAGCGGCAAGGGCCCATTTGATATTTAATTTATTTGGTGTGGTATGGATGCTAGTTCTGTTCACTCCTTTTATAGCCCTTATTGAAAGAGCTTATGGTCCAATCCAAGATTTTTTAGGAAGTATAAACCCTGATTTAGTAAAAGACGGTGATACTGCACTAAAGCTATCTTTATTTCATTCGATTTTCAATTTAATAAACACGCTAGTTCTTATAGGGTTCATTGGTTTAATTGCCAAAATAGTTAAGAAAATGGTTCCTAATAAAGGTTTTGATGAGGAGTCATTTGAGTTAAAGTATATTGATAACACAGCAATTTCAACATCTGAACTGTCTTTGGAAAAAGCAAGAAAGGAGCTTCATAAAAACTTAGAAGTTGCTATGAAGATGTCAACGTATACTCGAGAATTAGTAAACACAACGGATTATTCAGATTATAGTGATTTGCTGGATAAGATTAGATTAAACGAGGAAGTATCGGATAAATTAGAAGAGAAAGTATCTTATTTCTTATCTAAGATGGCAAAGCACGATATGAGTGAATCAGCGATGAGAAGATTAAGAAACTTCTTGAGCGTGTCTGCTGATGTTGAAAAAATAGGAGATATATACTTTAGTATTTCGTTGAGTTTAAAAAAGAAGAAGGAAAAGAAAGTTTGGTTTTCACCTGAACAAAGGAGTCACTTAAATAAGTTGTTTGAGTTGTTGGATGAAGCTTATAAAACGGTTGGTGATAATTTGAGTCATTCTTCAAAAGAGGACGTGAGCATGGAAGGTGTGAAAGTTCTTGAAAAAAGAATAAACGACTATTGCGATAGTATCCATAAAGAGCATGTGAAGAGCATGGAGGATGAAAACTACAACTATCAAGGTGGTTTATACTACAAAGAAGTCTTTAATGCTTGCGATAAGATTGGAGATTATATAGTAAGCATAAACGAAGCACTTGCAGGAAAGAAAGAAGTATACGAGGATTAATATTCCTTAATTATAAAAGTAAAAGGACTGTCATTGACGGTCCTTTTTGCTTAGTCAATATTTGTAACTCCTCCAGAAACCACAAATTTCATAAAGTCTCTAGAGTTGTAATCGATCTCTTTAACGTTGCTTTTTGGAACTAAGAATAGATTACCTGAAAAGTTATACGAGTGAGGTAAATAAACGGCAACCATTCCATCTTCAATATTTAATGCTGAGAGATCGGTTTGTGTAATATAACCGAGTCTAAATAGTTCATTTTCCTTATTCAATTGGACCATAACAGGTTGAGAGAATTTCTTTTTTTGGCCCATTACGGCACTTAAAACATCTTTGATACTATTGTATAGCAATTCAATGAAAGGCGTTTTTTTAATTAAGCGGTTAAACGAATTGGTAATTGGTTGAGCTAAAATGGTTCCCCCAAGCCAACCTAAAACAACAAGTGTTGGAATTATTACTAGTAAACCCATTCCTGGAAAGGCAAGCTCAGGAACATGTTCAGTAATTAATCCATCAAAAAAACCAAGTACTAAATAAACGATGTAGAAGGTAATAGTGATCGGACCAATTAATAGTAATCCCCTTAGTAAATAACGAAACAGTTTTGAAGTCATACTTTCATAATTATATGTCGCTTTATACTGAAAATAGGTCAATAGGTTTTGAATAAGTAGAATGCTGAAAAAAGATCCATTTTCAAATTGAAAAATTATCTACATTTGTCACCAGAATATTTATCATTTATATATAATGGAGACATTGAAAAAAGCTGATGCTGCTCTTGAGGAATTCATGAGTGCAGTAATCGCGAAGAATCAAGGAGAAACAGAGTTTCACCAAGCGGTTAGAGAAGTTGCAGAAACTATCGTTCCTTTCTTAGAGGAGAACCCAGAGTACAAGAACGCTAAGTTGTTGGAAAGAATTGCAGAGCCAGAAAGAGTTTTGATGTTCAGAGTTCCATGGTTAGATGATCAAGGTCAGCCACAGGTGAACAGAGGTTTCAGAATTGAAATGAACTCAGCTATTGGACCTTACAAAGGAGGTTTAAGATTTCACGCATCAGTGAACTTATCTATTCTTAAGTTTTTAGCTTTTGAGCAAGTATTTAAGAACTCATTAACTACTCTTCCTATGGGAGGTGGTAAAGGAGGATCTGACTTTAACCCAAAAGGTAAGTCTGATAACGAAATCATGAAGTTTTGTCAATCGTTTATGACTGAGTTAAGTCGTCATATCGGACCTGATACTGATGTTCCAGCTGGAGATATCGGTGTTGGTGGAAGAGAGATTGGATTCATGTTCGGTCAATATAAGAGATTAAGAAATGAATTTACTGGTGTATTAACTGGTAAAGGATTGACTTTTGGAGGATCATTAATCCGTCCGGAAGCAACAGGATATGGTTGTGTATATTTCGCTCAAGAAATGTTAAACCACTGTGGTAAAGATTTTAACGGTAAGATTGTTACTGTTTCTGGATCTGGTAACGTTGCACAATACGCTACTGAAAAAGCTACTGAATTAGGAGCAAAAGTTGTTTCTATGTCTGATTCTTCAGGATCTATCTATGATGCTGATGGAATCGATGCAGACAAGTTAGCTTGGATCATGGATCTTAAGAATGTTAAAAGAGGAAGATTAAAAGAGTATGCTGATCATTTCGGATGTGAGTATATGGAAGGATCAAGACCTTGGTCAATCAAATGTGATATCGCTTTACCTTGCGCAACTCAGAATGAGTTAGATGCTGATGATGCGAAAACATTAATTTCTAATGGTTGTATCGCTGTAGCTGAAGGAGCTAATATGCCTTCTACTCCAGGTGCAGTTGAGGTATTTGAAGAGAATAAAACTTTATTCGCTCCAGGTAAAGCTTCTAACGCTGGTGGTGTTGCTACTTCTGGTTTAGAGATGTCTCAAAACTCTTTAAGATTATCTTGGACTAGAGAAGAGGTTGATCAAAAATTACATACAATCATGAAGGACATTCACGCTACTTGTGTGAAGTTTGGTTCTGAAGGAGAGCATGTAAACTATGTGAAAGGTGCTAACATTGGTGGTTTCGTTAAAGTTGCGGACGCTATGATGGCTCAAGGATTAGTTTAATAACTACTCTACAAATATTAGGAAGCCTCGCTGTATAGCGGGGCTTTTTTTGCTTTAAAAGTTAATGAGCTAATTGGCTTATGTCACTACTTTACCTGACATATCTCAGTTGATAGCCTTGTCTTTTTCTTGAACTTGGGTCAGGTTTAATTTCAATAAGAAGAGTTGAATGAATGACCACATTAGAAATTAACAAATGGAGAAAATGTATTGGGAAAGGTATTCACAGAAGAAGATTAATCAGCTAATCAACGAAGCGCTTAATAAAAACTATAACTATAAAGAAGAAGCTATTTTAGGAATTCCAGGAACTTACTTGGATGAGCTGGAGTTTTATGACGATGCTCCTTTTTTAGAACATGCGCCATTTTTAAGAACGATGATAGCCAACCCTAATCATATTGGTTGTCATACCTTGGAAAAAGAAGCTCTTGGAATATTTGCTGGAACTCAAGCCATTGAGAAAGAGGTGATACAAATCTGTGCGGAAGAGATTTTTCAAGGAGAAAAAGATCAGCAAGATGGATATGTTGCAACGGGTGGTACGGAAGCCAATATCCAAGCAATGTGGATATATAGAAATTACTTTCAAAAGGAGTATGGAGCTAAGCTAGATGAGATAAACTTGGTTTATTCTGAAGACAGCCACTATTCGATGCCAAAAGGAGGGAACTTACTGGGTATTAAGTCTAGAGTCATAAAAGTTAATTCGGATGACAGATCATATGATATGTCTGATCTTGAAAATCAACTTGGTGAAGCTAAAAGAGAAGGTGTAAAGCACTTTATAGTGATTTTGAACATGTCTACTACTATGTTTGGTTCAGTGGATGATATCGGTGCAATTGGAGCTTATTTAAAGCGGGAATCGTTTTCATTTAAAATTCATTTGGATGGAGCTTTTGGAGGGTTCATTTATCCTTTTACTAATTCAGATTCGAAAATGAATTTTAAGAATGATTTGCTTAGTTCAATCACTGTTGACGGACACAAGATGTTGCAGTCACCATATGGTACGGGAATCTTTCTTTGTCGAAAAGGACTAATGAATTACGTTCAAACAGAAGAAGCGCAATACGTGCCTGGATTAGATTCGACGCTGTGTGGATCGAGGTCTGGTGCGAATGCTGTAGCTGTTTGGCAAATTCTTCATCGATATGGATCAGAAGGCTGGTTGGCTAAAATGAAAGGATTATGGAATACCAGCAATGACTTGTGTGAATTGTTGGATGAAATGAAAATACCTTACACCAGAAACGAACACTTAAATATCATAACCATGAGATCAGGTTATTTCAGCGAGGAATTAGCTCATAAATATGAGTTAGTCGCAGATAGTTATGAAAAAGGAGTTTCTTGGTGGAAGATTGTAATCATGCCACACGTAAAGCAAAGGTTTATTAATGACTTCTTGAGTGAAGTAAAGCTTGATTCTGTTTATTTACAAACTTTATAGACTTCTTCAAATTCTTCCTTGGTACATGGGAATGAACCTTGATTCATCAAGTCGAAAACTTCAGTGTTTCTTTCCTTATCATATTCTTTTTCAGAAGAAGAGTAGGTAATTTCACCTTTTTCGAAGGATTCTTGTCCACTTGCTAGCTTAGCAATTACCTCAGGATTGGTGAAATCTAAAGGAGAATTATCGTGAGCTTTGATAGAAAGGAGAATTAACTTTTTATCTGTGCAATAGAAGTATTTGATGTGTCTTTTAGATACGTGTTTTAAGAAGCTAATTCCTTTTAAGGCTTTATCAAAAACCACATCGCTGAACAAGTCAACCATTTCATTTGCAGCTTCTAAGTCTTCATTGTTCAGTCTTTTCCACTCGTCTGCATCAAGTCCATTCGCAACCAAGAATTGAATAAATTCAGTCTTCAATTCCTCTAATTCTTCTTTGCTCAGTTTTCTATACTTCATGACATAAAATTAAATATTAACCTTCTAATACCATTCATTTTCTAGAAAGTCTCTATAATTGCCTTTAATGAAATGGTTTAGCATTATATTTTTGTTTTTGTGCACAGTTTTAAGCGCACAAGATGTTGATTCTTCGAAGTTTCACTTTATTCCGAAGAAGCCTTTGGTGAATGCGGGGAAAGATTTCAGTGGAATATTTACACAGCCATTTAAGAATAAAAAGAAAAGCTTAATTACCCTGGGTGCATTAGGAGTATCTACAATTGCATTGTATCAGTTTGATGATGAAATACAGCGATGGAGTCAGGCGAATAAAAATCACTTCTTTTCAGAATTATCTGAGGAATTTACGGAGCCACTCGGAGGAGGGGAGTATTCGATGATGTTATTAGGCGGAATAGGATTAACTGGACTGGTTCTGAAAAATGAACGATGGATTGAAACAGCCTATTTAGGTGTTGAATCATTTATCTATGCAGGTATTTTATCTAGAGTTCCTAAGATACTCTTTGGCCGACAGCGACCGTATGTAAATAATATCGCCTTAAAGAATGTTTTCGAAGGACCTAGTTTAGGCGTTTCTGCATCCGATTGGGTTGATCAATGGAAGAGTAATAGAAATGCATCATATATATCAGGACATACCACCACGGCTTTTGCAGTAGCAACGGTATTTGCTGAACAATCGATTAAATACGGTAGAAATAAATGGGTGCCTTACGTAGCTTATGGTTTAGCAGGATTGTGTTCATATTCCAGAATATATGACAATAAACATTGGGCAACAGATGTACTTGGAGGAGCCCTGTTTGGTCACTTAATTGGCCGTTACCTTGTCAGAAACCACCACTGGCAAATAAATCCGTACCGTTCCACAGATTCTCAGGGATTAAGTTTTTCTAGGACTTTTTAGTTAGTACTTTTGCGAACGAATTAACAAACACACAACCATAAAAAAAGTATTAGGATTTCTATCAGCAGTATTATTATTAAGTTCTTGTTCATTAGTTCAAGAGTCTACTTTTAATGAGGATAACAGTGGAAATATGTCTGTTTATTTAGATATGTCAGATATGGTAGACCAAATGGGAGGTAGTATGCCTTCTAAAACAAAGGATAAGGTAAACGTATTTAACAAACCAAATGAAGAGTTAGATAGTCTTACAATGATGGAGTATGTTGGTCAAGCAGACGGAATTACTAACGTTCTTGGAATTGACAATAACAACTTATACCACTATGGAATGAAGTTTGACTTTAAAGACGTAAAAGCTGTAAATAGTGCATTAAACAGAATGAAGTATTTTTATGCTATCAAGAAGGATTCAACAGCAGTTTTAGAATCATTTGATTTTTATACTGTTGATGCAAAACAAGCAACAATTAAGGAGCCTTTATCTAAAAAAGAAGCTGGTTCTGAAGATTCTGCGGGTGCCGATAAAATGGCGAAAATGTTAACGATGACTTGGACGGTAAGGTTTGATGGAAGAAAGATTTCAAAAATCGAATCGGAAGCAGATGCGAGTAAAAAAGGAAAGAATAAAATAATAGTTAACCTAGGTGGAGATAAAATCTCAGCTAGAACAACGGAAACGATTGCAACGGTAAAGTTTAAATAGTATTGTTAGATATCAATAACATATCAGTAAGCATAATGGAGAGAGAGGTCTTGAAGGATCTCTCTCTTTCTATTTCTAAAGGACACGTTTTATCCATAATAGGTGAGAATGGTTCAGGTAAAACAACCCTATTAAATTCAATTAAGGGAATTCAGAGATTATCTGAAGGAGAGGTGCTTGTAAACGGAAGGAGAATTCCAGATCCAATAGATATTCTAATTCCAGGAGAGAAGAATGTTGGATACGTCTCGCAGAATTTAAATTACGACCGCTTTTTGACTGTTAAGGGGAACCTTTTAGAAGAATTAAAAGGATTAACCAACGAAGCAAAAAACACTCGTTTAATGGAGGTTTCTGCTTTTTGCCATATTGATCATTTATTAGAGAAGAAGGTAGAGCATTTGAGTGGAGGTGAGAGACAAAGAATAACCCTTGCCAAAGCTTTGATCAATGAGGTTGATTTATTTCTTCTTGACGAACCCTATAGCCATTTAGATACGGTAAATAAATCTTTAATGAAGTCGATTGTTTACTCGCTTATAGAGCAAAAACAGACGCTTATACTGGTTAGTCACGATTTTGATGAAGTGCTAAAAGTATCTGATCATGTTGTGGTACTAAAAGATGGGAGAATTGAACAATTAGGATCTCCGGAAGAGATTTATAGTCAACCAAAAACGGATTACGTTGCGAGTTTGTTTGGACACAATATTTACATTGAAAATAGAGGTTGGTTGAGTTTAGAGTCACTAACTTTTAAGAAGGATGAAAATGGCGAGTTTAAAGTTTTACGACAGTTTGAAAGTGATCATTCAGATTGCAAGGCGGTTTTAGAATATCTAGGAAAACGCTACATAACATATTTAAATAAAACCTTAAAGGTTGGAGATAAGCTTAGTTTGAAATAATGGTTTCTTTGAGAAAGACGGGTTTGATTTTAACTATTGGAGCGGGAATAGGATTGTTCTTGTATGGTGTGTTAAAACTGAAGTTTATTGATCATTTGTCCATTAAAGTATTTTCATATGAGCTTAGCCTGGTTGGATATTCCTCTTTAGGATATATTACCATTGCTAATTTTATTGGAGGATTCTGTTTGGTGTGGCAAGGCATTGTTTTCTGGAAGAAGAAAGAGTCTTACATCGTGTCTTCTTTAACAAAATTCACGATAGTATTCAGTTTGATTTATAGTTTCTGGCTTATCATTCTTGGGTTTATTCATGTTTCGGAATCATACAAAACATTTTCCTTGTTGAAAGTGACGCTGTTTCTAACAGGTCATCCTGTATGGCCAGCTTTAACTATCATGATTACAGTCTATATTATCATTGGTATAGTTCCGTTGTTAGTGTCTTCTTACCATTTCAGAAAAAAAGTTTAACAACAAAAAAGGCCACCAAAATGGTGACCTTTCTGCTTTTGTTCAAATCCCGAAAAACTATAAAGTTCCTCTATTTTCTTGCTCTCTTTCAATAGCTTCAAATAATGCTTTGAAGTTTCCTTTTCCGAAAGATTGTGCTCCTTTTCTTTCTATGATTTCAAAGAATAAAGTTGGTCTGTCTCCAACTGGCTTTGTAAATAACTGAAGTAAGTAACCTTCTTCATCTCTATCCACTAAGATTCCTCTTTTCTTTAATTCAGCAACATCCTCATCGATATCACCAACTCTGTCTAATAAGTCATCGTAATAGTTCTCCGGAACATAAAGAAACTCAACACCACCTTCTAACAGTCTGTCGATAGTTGCTAAAATGTTATCTGTTGCAACAGCAACATGTTGAACTCCTGAACCTTTATAAAAGTCTAAGTACTCTTCAATTTGAGATCTTTTCTTTCCTTCCGCTGGCTCATTGATAGGGAATTTAATTCTTCCGTTACCGTTAGTCATTACTTTAGACATTAAAGCCGTAAACTCAGTTGAAATGTCTTTGTCGTCAAAAGAAACCAATTGAGTAAATCCTAAAACTTCTCCGTAGAATTTACACCACTTGTCCATTTCTCCCCAACCAACGTTTCCAACCATGTGGTCAACAAACTTAAGTCCTGCTGGAGTTGGGTTGTAATGCGTTTCCCACTTTCTGAATCCAGGTAAAAAATGACCCTTAAAGTTTTTTCTTTCGATAAAATAGTGAACCGTTTCACCGTATGTTTTAATTCCAGCTTTAACGATTTCGCTATCACCTTCTTTAATTACAGTTGGTTCCATAATTGATTCAGCTCCTTTAGAGATAACTGTATCGTAAGCTTTTCTAGTATCATCTACCCAGAAAGCAACTGCCTTAATTCCACTTCCGTGTTTAGCAACATGCTTAGCGATATCACTGTTTTCATCCATAGATGAAGTAAAAATCAACTTAATTTTATCTTGTGTTACTACGTATGAAGTAGTGTCTTTTTGTCCTGTTTCAATACCAGCGTATGCATAGGATTGAAATCCGAAAGCCGTTTTATAATAGTGTGCCGTTTGCTTTGCATCACCAACATAAAATTCAACGAAGTCTGTACCTAATAATGGTAAGAAATCTTCTGCGTCATGAAATATTTTTTGAATACCGTATTCCGTTTCTACTAAACTTGCCATAATATTTTGTTTTTTAGTGTTCTACCCAAGATTTGTAATAGTTATCATCATTTATTTTAAGAGCTTCTTCTGTTACCATTAATGGCTTGAAAGTATCAACCATAACAGCTAACTCTTCTGTTTCTTTTTTACCAATTGAACGCTCCATAGCACCTGGGTGTGGTCCGTGTGGAATTCCAGCTGGGTGAAGCGAGATGTGTCCTGCTTCGATATCGTTTCTTGACATGAAATCACCATCTACATAATACAGTACTTCATCTGAATCAATGTTACTGTGATTGTAAGGAGCAGGAATAGCTTCTGGGTGATAATCATAAAGTCTTGGACAGAATGAGCAAATCACGAAGTTATGCGCTTCAAACGTTTGGTGAATTGGAGGCGGCATATGCACTCTACCCGTAATTGGTTCAAAGTCATGAATCGAGAAGGCATAAGGGAAATTATATCCATCCCAACCTACAACATCGAATGGATGAGAAGCATAAACAACTTCATGTATCTCTCCACCTTTTCTAATTTTAACTACAAAGTCTCCGTTTTCATCATGCGTTTCTAAGTTATCAGGTCTTCTGATATCTCTTTCACAAAATGGCGAATGCTCTAGTAGCTGACCAAATTTGTTTCTGTATGTTCTCGGCGTAAGAATCGGACTGAAAGAATCAACAATAAATAATCTGTTGTCTTCTGTGTCAAATTCGATTGCGTAAATAATCCCTTTTGGAACAATTAAATAATCACCATATCCGAACTTAAGATTTCCCATCATTGTTCTTAAGGTACCAGTACCTTTATGAACAAAGATCATTTCATCTGCTTCAGAATTCTTGTAGAAGTAGTCAGTCATCGATTTTTTTGGTGCAGCTAATTCGATATGACAATCGTTATTAACTAATACTGCAGTTCTACTTTCTAGATAGTCATCTTTCGGCGGTACTTGAAATCCTTTTAGTCTTTGAGATTTGATGTTGTTTTTAACCGCAATTTTCGGCTCAACAGAATAGGTTCTTAAAACTTCCTTAATCTGTGTAGGCCTCTGTGTATGATACAGTAAGGAAGATAATGAACTGAAACCTTCCGTTCCGAAAAGTTGCTCATAATAGTATCCTCCATCTTCTTTTTTGAATACTGTATGTCTCTTGTGAGGAATTTTCCCCAAAGAAGAATAAAACGACATAAATGTTACTTTTTAAATCAATCAATATTCGAGTACAAAAGTACTCTAAACAAATGTAGTCAATACCGAAATCAATCAGAATGGTTACATAGATTAAGTAATAATTAATTAGGATATCTAAACGGGTGATGAACGAGCCAAGTGAATTTAGTATCTTTGCGGTCTAATTTTTTGACCATGAAGAGAGTTTTAGTCATAGGATCATCAGGACAAATAGGAACTGAATTAGTTGTTAGGCTTAGAGCTAAGTACGGCAGTGAGAACGTTGTTGCAAGTGATATTAAGTCTGCTTCTGAAGAAGTAGTAAATGGAGGACCGTTTGAGATGATCAATGTAATGGACGTAAAGGTTCTTAAAAATGTGATTAATCGTTATCAAATTGAGGAAGTCTATTTACTAGCTGCAATGCTTTCAGCTGTGGCTGAGCAAAAACCTATGGCTGGTTGGGACTTAAACATGGATGGATTATTTAATTTGTTGGAATTGGCAAAAGACGGATTTATCAAAAAATTGTTTTGGCCATCATCAATTGCTGTTTTCGGACCTACAACACCTAGAGATAACACTCCACAGTCAACCATAATGGAACCTTCAACGGTTTACGGTATCAGTAAATTAGCAGGAGAAAGATGGTGTGAATATTACAACAAGAAGTACGGTGTCGATGTTCGTTCAATCAGGTATCCAGGATTAATTGGTTATAAATCTGCTCCAGGAGGAGGGACAACGGATTATGCTGTTTCTATATTTCACGATGCTGTTAATGGAGATACACATGAGTGCTTTTTAAGTCCTGATGCGAGTTTACCAATGATGTACATGGAAGATGCTATTGACGCAACTTTGTCTATCATGGAGGCTGAAGAAAAGGATGTGAAAATCAGATCAAGCTATAACATGGCTGGTATTAGTTTTAGCCCTGAAGAAATATATCAAGCGATTAAAACAAGAGTACCTGAGTTTAAGATCAATTATGCTCCTGATTTCAGAGATGAAATAGCTGCTTCTTGGCCTAAATCTATAGATGATAAAGCTGCTCAAGAGCATTGGGGTTGGAAGCCTAAATATGACTTGAAAGGTTTGGTTGATGTTATGCTGGATAACCTTCAAGAACCACAATTATCTTAAGTAAAGTTAAATTCATCTTGATTAAACCTTAATTGGTCTAATTTTTTGAAACTTTAGGAACTGAAACTAGTATCAGAATGACCTAAACTTTAAGAATGTTGAGAAGGATTGTATTTATACAAATGATGATTTGTCTTGTGGCTAATGCCTTAGCTCAAGATTCTACCTCTATAAACTTTATTGACGCTAATAATTTAAAGCAGGGTCATTGGGTGTATCGTAATGATGTTAAAAAACTGCCGAATTATGCACCTAACCAGAAGATTGAAGAAGGCGATTATGCTGACAATCTAAAGGAAGGCAAGTGGTTAAAGTATTACAATAACGACAGAATCAAACACGAATTAACTTATCAAAATGATCGTCCAAACGGTCATGCTATTTTCTATTATCGTTCAGGAAAAAAATCAGAAGAAGGAATCTGGAAGAATAATAAATGGATTGGATCTTATAAGTACTATTACGAAACAGGTACTTTGGCTTATGACTGGAATTATAACTCTAGTGGAAAGAGAGAAGGAGAGCAAAAGTATTTCCATGAGAATGGAAAGCTAATGATCGAAGGAACTTGGAATAATGGGAAAGAAGCGGGAACCATTAAAGAATATTTCGATAATGGTGATATCAAAAGTGAAAAGACTTACAACGACGGTGTAATGGATGCTAGTCAAGTAAAAACTTACAAGAAGACGGTTGTTCCTGTTGAGCCAGCTGTAGAGGAAGTAAAAGAAGTGGTTAAAAAAGAAGAGCCAGCGAAAAAGACCGTATTTGATGCAAACGGTTATCAAGAAATTAAAGACGGAAATGGTAGAGTTGTAAGAAAAGGAACGTTTAAAGAAGGATTCTTAATGGACGGTGAAGTTTACCAATACAATTCAGCTGGAAAGAAAATAAGAACAACAGTTTATAAGGGTGGTAGAGTGCGAGAAATCGTAAATCACTAGCTCTTAAAAAAAGTTAAAGATAGTACAAGCTTAAGCCTCAGGTTTAGGCTTTTTTATTGATTTTAATATTTTTGAATTGATAGTAAATTATTGTTATGAGTGAAATGGAGCTTAATACGGTTAGTGCCGAAGATATAAAGCAGATCAACGAGTTGATTAAGGAGAAGAGTGAATTTGTTGATTTACTTCGGCTAGAGATGAACAAAGTTATTGTTGGTCAAAAAGCTTTGATTGACAAGTTGTTAATTGGTGTGCTAGCTAATGGGCATGTTCTTTTAGAAGGACTTCCTGGTTTGGCAAAGACGCTTTCGATTAACACCTTGGCAAAGTGTGTGGATGCTAAATTCAGTAGAATTCAGTTTACACCGGATTTATTACCTGCGGATTTGGTAGGTACGCTAATTTACAATCAGAAGGAAGAAGCTTTCACTGTAAAGAAAGGACCCATTTTTGCAAACTTCGTGTTAGCAGATGAGATCAACAGAGCTCCAGCTAAAGTACAATCAGCGCTTTTAGAAGCAATGCAAGAAAGACAAGTGACACTTGGTGATACGATATATCAGTTAGATGAACCATTTTTAGTTATGGCAACTCAAAACCCAGTTGATCAAGAAGGAACCTATCCCTTACCTGAAGCTCAAGTAGATCGTTTCATGTTAAAGGTTAAACTTGATTATCCTAAAAAAGCTGAGGAGCGATTAATTATTCGTCAGAACTTATTGAAGGATTTTCCAGAGCCAGGAAAGATTATGAAGCCTTCAGATATTGTAGAGGCAAGATCATTCGTTCAAAAGATTTACATGGATGAAAAAGTGGAGCAATACATCGTTGACATCGTATTTGCCACAAGAAATCCAGAAGACTTTGGTTTAGTAAATTTGAAGGAATATATCAATTTTGGAGGATCTCCTAGAGCATCAATCAGTTTAGCTAAAGCAGCTAAAGCACATGCTTTTATTCAAAGAAGAGGATATGTAACTCCGGAGGATGTAAAAGCCGTTGTGAAGGACGTAATGAACCATAGGATTGGTATTACTTATCAAGCTGAGGCAGAAAACATAGATAGTGAGCAAATCTTGAATGATATTCTAAATAAAGTCGAGATTCCTTAGTATTCATGGAAGTAACTGAGCTGTTAAAAAAGATCCGAAAAATCGAGATTAAAAGTCGAGGATTGTCCAAGCAAATTTTTGCTGGGGAATATCACTCTGCCTTTAAGGGTAGGGGTATGACTTTCTCTGAGGTTAGGGATTATGCTCATGGTGATGATGTGAGGTTTATTGACTGGAATGTAACAGCACGATATAACACTCCATTCATCAAAACGTTCGAAGAGGAAAGAGAGATGACGGTTATGCTTTTGCTAGATGTAAGTCTATCTAACATAATCGGATCAAAAGGAAGTACAAAGAGATATTTAATAGCTGAATTAGCTGCTGTAATTGCATTTTCAGCGATTAGCAATAATGATAAAGTAGGTGTAATACTGTTTTCTGATCAGGTCGAGAAGTTTATTCCACCTAAAAAGGGTAAGAAGCACATCATGATGATAATAAGAGAAATCTTAAATCATGAAACACTCGGGAAAGGTACAGACCTTAATCTTGCTCTAAGTCATCTTTCTAACACGATTAAGAAAAGATGTAATGCATTTCTGATAAGCGATTTTATTCAGAATCGAAACTATGAAAAGAATCTTAAACTAGTGGGTAGAAAGCATGATTTGATTGCACTTTGGATCAAAGATAGAAACGAAGAAAGTCTCCCAAAAATGGGATTGGTTCCTTTTCAAGATGCTGAAAGTAATTCACTTGTTTGGATTGATTCATCTAGTAAAAAAGTGCAGCAAAAAGTTAACATGCTAAATCTAGAAAAAGCAGCTTATCTAAAGAACTTGTTCAACCAGTCAAAGATTGACTACACGCCAGTTTATACGGGAGAATCCTATACTAGAAATTTGATAACCTTATTTAAACGAAGAGCTTAATGAGGTTACTTTTAATTTTTCTTTTCGTTTCAGGTATGGTGCTCGGACAGGGTGCGAAACTAGCTATTGATTCTAGTCAAATGTTGATTGGAAGTCAAAATACCCTGAGAGTTGAACTGAGCTTAGGTGAACAGATTCAGTGGAAAAATTACAAGCAAGAAGAAGGATTATTGCAAGAGGGAATTGAGATTATTTCTATTTCTGATATAGATACTTCATTTGAGTCCAGTTTACCAGTATACAGTCAAGAGTTGATAATCACCAGCTTTGACACCGGGTATTATGTAATTGAACCGTTCAAGTTTCCTTTGATGAACTCTGAGGACACCGTTGTTTCGAATCCAGTTTTATTAAGAGTTAATTATCCTTCTCTTCAGATAAGCGAAGGAGAAAAAGTTGAATTAGCAGATATAAAAGACCAAATGGATAGACCTTTTCATTGGAAAGAATTACTTCAGTATTGGTGGATATTAGCTGTTGTTATTTTAGTCTTTGTTGCCTTCTTTTTATGGAAGCAATGGCAATCAAAACCAAGGGAGGAAAAAGTAAAACCGAAGGTGATTATTCCTGCAGATGTTATCGCAATGCAGAAATTAGAATCATTAGAAAATCGTGAAGCTTGGTTGAAAATGGAGGTTAAGACCTTTATTTCAG
>CBFIFL010000044.1:0-24101 GCA_965661855.1 Flavobacteriales bacterium | reverse complement strand
GTGAAATCCATTAAAATGTCTGAGCTCTAAGCTCGTAACCTATTTTCTGAACTCACGTAAGTTTACAAGCTTAAATTCAATTGTACAACAATGGTGAATCATCAGATCGTGGACCAAACTGTTAGAATAGTATTAGATAGTAACGCTTGTTTTCTTGAGGTAGATGACAAGTTTCAAGAACTCTTCGGTTTCACCGATTTAGTCTCGGCTTCAAAACACTTCTTGGTCTATATTCATCCACATGACATTGGAAACATCGCTGAAATATTTAATGATTCTGCTAATCACGAAGCCGAATTCAATGCACGATACAGAACCATTAATGGTAATTTCAAATGGATGCAATGGAAAGGTAAGGTTATGCATGATACCATTGAGCTGTATGGAGTAGATATTACTCAAGAAGCAAACCTCAACCAGTTCAATCTAAAACTTAGTCAGGTAATTGAAGAAACGGTTGACTTTGTTGGTATGGCAGACATTTTTGGCAACGTTCTTTATGTCAACGACTGGGGTAAACAAATGGTTGGCCTAAATAATGACAAAGACGAAAAGGATTTAAAAATTGGCTTTTTCCATCCAAAATGGGCTGAAAATGAAGTAATTAACATCGCCATGCCTCATGCGATGAAAGAGGGAAAATGGAAAGGAAGATTAGCTTTAATGCATGCAACAAAGTATGAGATTCCTGTTTCTGCAACTATAATTTCGCATAAAGATGATCAAGGTAATATTGCCTATTTCTCTTGTATCATGCGGGATATTTCTTTACAAATTCAAAAAGAAAAGAGGATTGAATCTCAACGTAAAGAATACTTGTCTTTGATTAATAGTATTGAAGATTCTATTTTAATCGTTGAGCCTGAGTCTCTTTTAATTCTAAACACTAATCGATCATTTGTAGAAAAGTTTGAATACAAGTACTCCAAGGTTATTAACAAGCCCATTACTGAATTCTATAGCTCTCCTAACAGAGTATTAGTAGAGGAGTTAATTCATGACTGTATAGAATCTGAAGAAAAGGTAGAAGGTAGAACGATTCAATTCTCTGCCACTGAAAAGTTTTATCATGTAGAAGTTATGATTAAACCACATAGCTATTTTGATAAAGATGTTCTTCTATTTGTGATCAAGGATATTTCTAAAAGTCTTAGGAATGAAACGAAGTTAAAGCTCTATGCAGAGCAGTTGAAATACTCTAATGAACATTTAAAGAAACTTTACGATAAACGGGAACTGCAAAGTGCTCAGTTAAGTGAAGTTAATCAAGAGCTAATCGAGAGTATCACTTATGCGAAAAGGATACAGGACGCTATTTTACCAAGCGCAACAGAATTTCAAAATCAGTTTGAAGAGTCGTTTATTCTTTTCAAACCTAAATCAATTGTAAGCGGTGATTTCTACTGGTTTTTCAAAAAAGAAGATAAATTCATTATTGCCGTTGGTGATTGTACAGGACACGGAGTACCTGGTGCTTTTATGTCTTTAATTGGTTTCACAATTTTAAATGATATTGTAAGAGATACTGATCCTTCTAAACCAAACGAAATCTTAGGAAAGTTGAACGAACAGGTTGTGCGAACTCTTCAACAAAAAGGGGTTGACTTTGAGGCGAGAGACGGAATAGACATAAGTATATGCACCATAGATTTAAAAAATGACACCATGTATTATGCCGGTGCTAACAGGAATTTGTACTTAGTGAACAACGGTGAATTCGAAGTTATTGCTGCCGACAGACAAGTGATTGGAGGATATAGAGAATATCATAAAGATTTCAAACTTCACGAGTTTAGTTACAGTAATATATCTGCGATATACATGACTTCAGATGGTTATGCAGATCAATTTGGAGGTAAACGTCACAAAAAATTCTCCTCAAAACAGTTAAAAACACTATTGTTTGACAATTCACAAAAGCCGTTTATGGATCAGAGAAAAGTACTGAGATCCTCGCTAAAAGAGTGGATGAGTGACAGTGAGCAAATAGATGATATACTAGTTCTAGGCTTTAACCCAAATTCTTTCAAAGCCTAAGTGTTTATTATTGCATTTGACTTTAACCTTCATTAACACACTACTTTTGTTAAATTAGCGTTTTAGTCATCAAATTAAGTCGTTTTGAATAACTGGAACATTAGATCTACTTACATTTCAACTATTATCAGCATATCCTTAGTGTTACTAATGATTGGACTGATTGGTATTGTCATGATAAACGCTAAGCAATTATCAGATGATTTCAAGAAAAACATCAAATATTCCGTTTACCTAAAAAACAATTTAAGTGAAAGCGAAGTTCTTGAGTTTACTAAAGAAATAAATGCTAACCCTTATGTTTTTAGTGCTACGTTTAAATCAAAAGAAGAAGCAGCTGAAGAGTTGAAAAAAGAACTTAATGCTCAAGACGAAAACCAAGATGATCCTTACGAGATATTGGATGGTCAAATTCCACTTCCTAATTCAATCGATTTAAAGTTTTTACCGGAATTTTCCAATCCTGATTCATTAGAACAGATCAAGGCTCAATTAGAACAAGAAAATGAAGTTCGTGAACTGGTATTTCATGGAAACTTGATCCACAAGATTCATAAAAACTCCAACACCATTACCATCTATTTATTAGCTATTTCAGCCGTTTTAATGATAGTGGCTTTAGCCTTAATCAATAACACCATTAAGCTTACGGTTTACTCTAAGCGTTTTATTATTAGAACAATGCAATTAGTCGGTGCTACATCACGATTTATTTTAGGTCCATTTTTATTCTCAGCAATTCTACAAGGATTTATCTCTGGAGTTTTAGCTGTTGTAATGCTTATCGGATTCCTAAGAACATTGCAAAATCAATTACCGGATTTAGCCCGAGTGGAAAATCAAGAATTTCAATTAATTCTATTTGCTGGTATTGTTGTTGTTGGAATCCTGTTTAGCCTTGTATCAACTTGGTTTGCGGTTAGAAAATATTTAAGAAAGAATTTAGATCAATTAACTTTAGGTTAGTATGGAAGAACAAAAAAAGGCGCTTTTCGCTAAGAAAAATTTTCAAATCATGGCTGCAGGTGTAGTACTTGTAGTAATCGGATTTATTTTAATGGCTGGAGGAAAAGCTGATTCTCCAGATGTTTTTTCGGAAGAAATTTTCAGTCAAACAAAAATTACGGTTGCTCCTATTACGGTGCTTCTAGGTTATGCAGTAATGGGATTCGGAATCCTTAAGAAGTTTGACTAATGGCTGAATGGATTAAAGCAATTATCCTTGGTATTGTTCAAGGTTTAACTGAATTTCTTCCAGTAAGTAGTAGTGGACACATTGAGATATTCAATTACATCCTAGATACTGATTACTCGAATGACTCTAATATGATGATGACTGTTGTCTTACATGCTGCTACAGCTTTGAGTACAATTGTAATCTTCAGAAAGGATATCGGTAAAATCTTATCTGGATTAATGCAGTTCAAATGGAATGATGATTTTAAATTTTCTTTGAAAATCATCTTGTCAATGATTCCAGCAGCATTTATCGGAGTAGTATTTGATGATTACATTGATTCTTTTTTCTCAGGAAACTTAGTGCTGGTGGGTAGTATGCTTATCGTTACTGCCATACTTTTATACTTCGCTGATAAAGCAAAAAGTACAGATAAAGGAGTAAGCAATACAAATGCGATAATCATTGGTATTTCTCAAGCTATTGCGATTTTACCTGGAATAAGCCGAAGCGGAGCTACTATATCTACGTCTGTTTTATTAGGAATAGACAGAAGTGAGTCGGCTCGATTTTCATTCTTAATGGTTGTTCCATTGATCTTAGGAAAAATGGCAAAAGATGTAATGGACGGTGCACTTACTCAAAGTGGACAAGAAATAACTCCTTTACTTCTTGGGTTCATAGCTGCATTCTTAACAGGTTTAGTAGCTTGTAAATGGATGATTGCTATTGTTAAAAGAAGTAAGCTTAGGTATTTCTCTCTATACTGCCTAATTGTAGGTACAATCGGTTTAACCTATCAACTTTTGATGTAATATGTCTGATATAGATTTAGCTCAATCGCCTATGGCTGAGTTTTATCGTGAAGGTCAAGTTTTGCTTTTCGATAAGCCTCTTAACTGGACATCTTTTGATGTTGTCAAAAAAGTAAAAAATCAATTCAAGTATCACTTAAAACTAAAAAAGTTTAAAGTAGGACACGCTGGAACCTTAGATCCCTTGGCTAGTGGTTTACTAATTGTTTGTACCGGAAAGTACACGAAAAGAATTCAAGAGATTCAAGATGCTTCTAAAGTTTATCAAGCTGAAATTACTTTTGGAGGAACACGTCCTAGTTATGATAAAGAGACTGAAATTGATGAAACTTTTGATACCTCTCATATAACAAGAGAGCTAATCGAAGAAACTTTAAAAAATCAATTTACAGGAGAGATAGAACAACTACCCCCGGTTTTTTCTGCATTAAAAGTGAATGGAAAAAAAGCCTACAAACTTGCTAGAGCAGGAAAAGAGGTTGAATTAAAACCTAGGCTAATTACTATATACAATATTGAAATACTAAGTATTGATTTACCGGTGGTTACACTTAACATTCATTGTACAAAAGGAACCTATATCCGATCTATTGCAAATGACTTAGGTAAAGCCTTAAATAGCGGCGCTTATCTATCTGGATTAATTAGAACGAAAATTGGTGACTTTGACATTGCTAATGCTTTGTCTCCTGCGGAATTTCAAATCGTTGAGTTTTTTGAAGCTGCAGATCAGGTAGATTAATTTGCTAATTTGAAAATAAGATTATATAACAATACAGCTTGATGAGCGGAAGCCGAACCATCTGTTTGCAATAGTCTTAATCTTTTACAATCATCTAAAAAAACAAGCGATTACTAAATAATAGACGGATGGTTCGACTTCCGCTCACCAAGCTGGAAATAGAGTGATTTATCCTAAAAAACAGTAGTCACTTGGTATCTTTTAGCAAATCAATAAATTACCCAATCAGCAAATTTTCACCCTACATCATACCTCCGCCACCGCCCATATCACTAGGAGCCATGTTTCTTCTTCTTTTCTTTTGAACTTTCATATTTCCGAATCGATAATCTAATCCAACAAACAAGAATCTAGACTGCCAATCCCAAAGTAAGTCTTGTCTATAAGTTGGCTCTTCCATGTGAATCTGGAACTGACGCGTATCGAACATATCTTTCAACTTTATATTCACGCTTAATTTCTTATCAATTAACTGGTATCTAGCACCCAGATCCATTCCTAACATTGGATCCATGTATCCGATTGCAAAAATTCTTCTTCCTCTATAAAACCCTGATAATTGAACAGATAACTTCTTGTTGGGAATGTAAGATGCACTAACTCTACCAAAATAACCAAGAGCCGTATTAGACATATCAGTAGTTGTTTCTAAGTTTCCTGCATCAACCTTATTCTGATAAATGTTAAAACTTCCGTTTAACCTAAGCCATTTTACTGGACTAACATTCAAATTCATTTCTACACCAATATTCTCTTGTCCGCTATAATTAGCCCAAGTTAAAGTAGAAACTCCACTTGAATCCACCTGCTTCAATCGTTGAATCATTTCAGTTGTCGTTTTATAATAAGCACTCGCTGATATCATTCCTTTTTCGAAATACCTGATATACCCCAATTCGTATGAGTTTATGTACTCAGGCCTTAAGAATGGATTACCTGTCCTAACATTAAATGGATCAGACACATCTCTGAAAGGGTTTAAAGAATGATATCCAGGTCGGTTAACCCTTCTTGAATAACTTAAGCTAAACGTGTTTTTAACCGAAGCTTTATAGCTAACATGAGCAGATGGATATAAACTGTTATAGTTATTCTCAAAATCCTCATTACTTGTTACTAATTTCGAATTTGTTAAAACAGCTTCTGCTCTTAATCCTACTTGATATTCAAACTTCTTATATGATCTTCCATAAGTTCCATAAGCTGCCATAACTTGCTCATTATATTCGAAGTTATTGGATTGATTCTCATCTAAAACTGGATTATCAATATCCAAGGTATCCTCAAAAAGCTTCATGTCTTGACCAATCAACCTTCCTGTATACTTTACTCCTGTTTCAAATTTTGCATCCTTCTTCATTGAGTGTGTATAATCTAAAGCATAAAGTAAATTCGTTATACTCTCTGTTCTCTGCTGATTTTGAAAATAAGGGATTAATGCATAGTCTTCAGTTCCATCCAAGTTCAGGTACAGCTCTCTATACACGTCATCTCCTTCTCCTTCTCTTAACGAGTAATTCGCATAAGTTGACAGCTTACGTCCTTCCTTCTTCATTTCTAAATCATAGGCTACATTCCCTGTATATGAAAAAGCATTCCCTAAACCGTCATTAAACCTTTGATAGAAATTATCCAAAGTATTCGAGTTATTGAAGTTTCTAAAATCAACTACTTCATTCGAAAGCTCGTCTCTCAGATTCATGTTTCCTGAAACCGACAATACACTTTTTGGGGTTAAGTTATAATCTACACCCGCACTTATGGTATGATTTTCTTTAACAGAACTTCCATCTGTATCTTGATCTAGCGTTGAAGTACTATCTCCTAAATACAAAGCTCTATCCGATGTTACCACTCTAAATCGGTCTGATCTTCTATAAGCATAGTTAGAGTATAAGTTCCATTTCTTATTTCTATAATTCAATCCTGCATTACCGTTGTAGTTGTCGTTAAAACCATAGTTGGCTGCTACATTTCCACTAAACCCTTTTAACTTATTCTTTTTCAAGATGATATTCAGAATCCCAGACATTCCATCTGGATCATATTTAGCTGATGGATTGGTAATTATTTCTACCTTTTCTATAGCATCTGCAGGAATCTGGCTGATCACAGCCTTTCTTGATCCGCCTGTTAAAGAAGATGGCTTCCCATCAATTAGTACGGTTACATTTGTATTTCCTCTAAGACTGATGTTACCATCCATATCCACTTCAACACCTGGCATATTCTGTAGCACTTCTTCTGCACTTCCACCAATGTTGGTTAAATCTTTAGAGACATCAATTACTTTTTTATCAATCTTAATTTCAACTAAAGATCTTTCGGCTACAATATTCACCTCTTCAAGTGTCTCCGATGATGGAGATACTTCTATCACTCCTAAATCTTTTGTCGATTGACGAGGATTTAAAATAAACATCGGTAGTTCTTTGTCTTCATAACCGATAAAACTCACTGTCATCTTCCAAGGACCATAAGTTAATCCTTCTATATCCACCCATCCTCTTTCGTTTGCGATACCTCCCGTTACAATGGTTGAATCTTTTAGATGACTAAGCGATATGGTTGCAAAAGACAATGCCTCATTTAAATTGGCATCCATTATTCTTCCAAACACTCTTCCATTTTTTGGCATTTTACTCCAATCTCTCGGAGCTCCTTTTCCTCCTTTTCCTTGCGGACGTTGAGCACTTATGGTAAACGTGAATAATGATAATACGGCTAGTATAGTTAGTTTCATGGTCGGTTATTTGCTTCAATATACTTGATAATCGTCTTAGACTTCAAAAGTTTAACATGGTTTAACGATTTTAAGAATTATTGATAAGCTGTTGACAAATTACCCGTTACACCTCACTTTCAAAGGCATATATTTTAAATCTTTACAATCAGTAAGGTTCAATTATAGATGACTAAATTCTTTGATTTTAAAGGTGCTAATATCCATTATACGGATGAAGGAAATGGAAAAACATTGGTGTTTCTCCATGGCTTCTTATGCAACCATAGAATTTGGAAGCCTTTTATTAAAGACTTAAAAAGTAAGTACAGAATCATTAATATCGATTTACCAGGTCACGGTAAAAGTGATTCAATTGGATACTTACATTCAATGGAGTTAATGGCGGATGTTGTTTTTGAATTACTCCGAAGTTTAAAAGTTAGAAAGTCGAATCTTGTCGGTCATTCAATGGGTGGATATGTAGCTTTAGCATTTCTAGAAAAATACCCTGACAATTGTAAGAGTCTATGTTTATTTAACTCCTCCGCAAGATCTGACTCTCCAGAAAGGCAGGCAGATAGAACCCGAGCGATCAGCGTTATCAAAAAGAATCACGAACTATATGTGAAAACGGTGGTGCCAAATTTATTCTACACGGAAAAGAAGCCTTTTAAACGTGACATCAACACCGTACTTGGAATGGCCTTAGAAACGTCTCATCAAGGCATTGTTGCTAGTCAAGAGGGAATGAAGATTAGAGCCAATCGAGAGATTATCGTTCACTTTGCTCCTTGTCCGATTCACTATATTATTGGTGAAAACGACCAAATACTAAAGTATCCAGAGATGAAGGAAGAATCAACCCTTGGAGAAAAAACAAGTCATTACACTGTTAAAAATGGTGGTCACATGTGTATGTATGAAGACAAAACAGAAAGTTTTAACAGTCTGCTTAATTTCCTGAAAACAAACGCTTAATCTTTAGTGAAAACCCTGTAAATCACAAAGCTTTTTGTAAGCTCCATTCTTTGCTATCAACGTTTCATGATTACCTTCTTCAATAATCTTTCCTTGATCGAAAACCAAAATCCTATCTGCATTTTGAATGGTTGATAAACGGTGAGCAATAACAATAGATGTTCGGTCTTCCGTTACTTTAGCCAATGCATCTTGAACTAATTTTTCTGAGGCTGAATCCAAAGCTGATGTTGCTTCATCCAATATTAGAATTGGAGGATTCATGTATATCGCTCTAGCAATACAAAGTCTTTGTTTTTGTCCGCCTGAAAGCTTTCCTCCACCTTCTCCAATATTTGTGTCAAAACCATCTTCCAGTCTATCAATGAACTCTGTTGCATTTGCTATCTGAGCAGCTTCTTTAACTCTTTCGTAATCTATATTCTCTACTCCGAAAGCTATGTTCTCAGCAACTGATCCATGAAATAGAATCGATTCTTGACTTACCAATGACATTAACTTTCTCAGGCTTCTCGTCTTGATGTCTTTTATATTGTGTCCGTCTACCTCAACTGATCCTGCTGATACATCATGAAAACGAGCTATGATATTTGACAAAGTTGTTTTACCGGATCCAGACTGACCAACTAATGCTATTGATTCTCCTTTTTTGATTTCAATATTCAAATTCTGAAATAATGGATTGTCTTGATCATAGCCAAAAACAACATCTTTCAGAACTATTCCTTTTTCAAATGAAGCCAAGTCTTTTGCCTTTGAGCTAGCTTTAATTTCATTATCAGCCATTAAAAACTCACTGATTCGTTCTTCTGCTGCTCCTCCTTTTTTCAAGGCATAAAAAGCAGATGTGAATGACTTTAACGGACCAATTAGCATTGAAAAAGCAACGATATAATCGATAAACACAGCAGCGTCTCTTACTCCGTTTTCACCACTTTCTATTACTCTACTTCCACCGTACCAAATAACTAAAGACAAAGTGAAAATACTTAGTACCTCACTTAACGGACTCGCTAAATCTCTTTTACGATATGCACTTTGTAAGAACTTTTGGTATTGTTCTCCCTTCTTCGAAAACTTCTTAAACATGAAGTCTTCTGCAGCAAAAGCTTTAATAATTTTTAAACCCGATAAAGATTCCTCAACATTAGATATAATCTCCCCTAACTTACCCTGTGCTTGACCAGCGCTCTTTTTCAAGCTCTTGCCTATCAATGAAATTAACACTCCAGTAGGAGGTAAAATGCAAAGGATAAAAATGGTCAGTTTGTAATCCATTAAGATTAAACTTCCTAACAACATTAAGATGGTAATAGGTTCTTTAACTAAAGACTCCAAAGAACGAATAACGGTTACTTCCACTTCCTGAACATCATTTGTAACTCTAGATATTAAATCTCCTTTTCTTTGTTCATTGAAATAGAATACCGGAAGACCCAGCATCTTTTTATAGATACCCTCTCTCATGTCTTTTACCACAGAAGATCTGATTTGAGCCATGAAAAACACGCCTAAATAGCGGAAAATATTCTTTAATAGAAATACGGTAAATATGCAGGCTGCAATAACTACCAGTGCCTTCATTTTTCCATCCTCAGGATCTTGCGTTCCGTCAGAAAGGGATAAGATACTTTTGCCTAACCACGCGAAGAATTTTCCTTTAATATCATCGCTTTCGTTAGAAAACATGTTATTCGTTGTTCCTCCGTAAAAAAGAATTTCAAGCATCGGAACCACCAAAATAATGGAGAATACATTGAAAAATGCAGATAAGAAATTGCTAGATACATTAAGTACAGCAAGCCATTTATAGGGAATTAAATACTTTACAATTCTCTTTAAATTGTTCATGCAGCAAATATAAGCCTAAATGAATGAGGCAAAAATTAATATACGTTAAGATGGTATTTGAAATAAGCTGAGCAAATTAAGCTCCCGTTTATTTCATTATGTAACGAATCGATAGAGACAGATCAAACAAGTTATTATCATAGAATTCACTTGCAGACGACCATGTTGGCATAACGTCTAATGACAGCGAAAAAGGAGCTGTTTCAATAATATACTCTAAACCAAATACTCCATTTACCCCAATCGTAGAAAAACCAGTACTTAGGTCAACCCTTGAAAAACTACCTGCGTGAGCACCAAAACCATAGTACCAACTCAAAGATGTAAGACTAAGTGTTCTCGCATGAAAAGGCTTGTGTATTTCATATAAAGCTGTAACCAGTGTACCTGTTAAGTTAGCACCTCCCTTTCTTGACAATACTGCTTCTACAGCTTTATCTGGCTCAAGAAAATACTTTCCCGTTAAACCACTTGCGATTACTCCTCCACGTACTCCAACTCCCCAGTCATAATCTTGTGATTTTCCAATTAGTCCTGTTAGTAGTAAAGCAAATAATACAAGTGTCTTTTTCATAATCTTTCTTTTCATAAATATAATAAAAGTGTTTCGCTATAAGGTCAACAACTTCTCAACTGCACTTTCAATTAAATCTGGTGTTTTAGCAAAACAAAACCTCAAAACTTTATTATCTCTTTTATCTCCAAAAAAGACAGAGATTGGAACAGAAGCAACCCCATGTTTCTTTGTTAATTCTTCTGCAAATTCAACATCACCCTTATCTGAATAATGATGATATTTTAACGTTGAGAAATAGGTCCCTTTAGTAGGAATCACTTCAAATTTCGTAGCGCTTATTGCATCTAAAAACAAATCTCTTTTAGCTTGATAAAAGCTCCCTAAGTTTAAATAATTATTCTCGTCTTTGATGTAATCGCCAATCGCGTATTGCAAGGGAGTATTCACCGAGAAAACGTTAAACTGATGAACTTTTCTAAACTCCACCATTAAGTCTTCTGGAGCTAATACATAACCCAGTTTCCAACCTGTTGCATGAAAGGTTTTTCCGAAACTATAAACGATAAAAGCTTTTTTAGCCAAATTCGGATACAAACAAACACTCTGATGCTCTTCACCATCGAATATGATGTGTTCATAAACTTCATCACTTAACAAGACAATATCTTGATGCTTTTCTAACACTAATTCTAGCTGTTGTAAATCCTCTTTTCTTAAAATTGTTCCGGTAGGATTATGAGGTGTATTGATGATAATCATTTTGGTTTTATCCGAAATCAAATCCTCTAACTCCTTCCAATCAACCGAGAAGTCTTCCGAGTTCATCTGAACTCTTTTCGTAATACCTCCGTTAACAGTGATTGCAGGTTGATAGCAATCGTAAGCGGGCTCTATAATGATTACTTCATCTCCAGCATGAATCATTGCAGAAATGATGGTATAAATAGCTTGTGTAGCTCCTGCTGTAATATTTACTTCTGTCTCCGGTGAATACTGGATGTTATATAGTTTCTCATGTTTTTCAGCAATTCCTTCTCGAAGAGACATTACCCCTTCCATCGGACTGTATTGATTCATGCCTTTTCTCATGTACACGGAACTAAGCTCAAGTAATTTTGGATCTACCGGAAAATTGGGAAATCCTTGCGATAAATTTATCGCGTTGTGTTCCGCTGCCATTTTAGACATCACTGTAAATATGGTTGTTCCTACTTCAGGCAACTTCGAGATGGGAGAAATACTTGTCTTCATAGAATAAATATCGTTAATATCTTCAGTACTTCATTATCAGCCAAATTATATTTGGTAATTTCAATTCAGCATAGAATTTCACAAAACAATCCGCATGCAATTAGACGATATCGATAAAAAGATTCTAAACAAACTTCAAGAAAACGGTAAAATCACCAATCTTCAGCTTTCGAATGAAGTGGGATTAAGCCCTGCTCCAACTTTAGAAAGAGTCAAAAAGCTAGAAAAAAACGATGTTATCGAAGGATATCATGCAAAAATAAACCACGAGAATGTTGGTTTGGGAATTGAGGCAATTATCATGATTAACCTGGTTCGACAAATGGAAAATGCCATTACAGACTTTAAGAGTGGCATTCAAAATGTTCCTGAAATCATTGACTGTTTACAGATTACCGGACAATGGGATTACCTGATTAAAGTGGTAGTAAAAGACATTCCAGCTTTTGAAAGACTTATTGCTGAAAAGCTAAGTAAGATGGAGCAAATTAGAGAAATGCAATCTATGGTTGTTCTTTCTAAAGTGAAGGAATCTATGATTTCCCCAGTTGAATAATTAAGCCAGCTTCGCCTCAATTGCGTTTGCAAAATTCTCCGCTGCATTGTCGCAAAACCTAAAATACATTCCTGGCTCAATCAGCTCCAATTCCATTAAGACAAAGTCTTCCTTTGAATCTGGTAGTAAATCTACACGAGCGTAAAAAGTTCCTTCAGGTAGATGCTTTACAACAGCTTTAGCCGCTTGCATTAGCTTATCACTTGGAGTAATTGATTCTTGCGTTCCTCCAAAATCTTCCTGTACTCTAAAATCACCTTGCTGAGGCTTTTTAACGATGGCGTGACTAAAATTACCTTCAAAGAAATACAGTGAATACTCCCCTACTGAATGAATACTTTCTAGAAAAGGTTGAATCATACATGGCTCATCCATGAACACATTCAAGGCTTCAGTATCACCTTCTTGTGTTATGATGGTATTTAATGAATTAGCACTAACAACAGGCTTAACGATCAATTTATCACCAAAAACACCGAAGCTTTTATCAAGATCTAATACAGTCAATCGATCCAAGAAAATGGTTGGGACAATTTTCACTCCTTTCGACTCTAACTCTTTAAGGTAGCGCTTATCTGAATTCCATTTTACAATGTTTATTGGATTTAGCAACTGAGTTCCTGAAGCTTCTATTCTTTCTAAAGCAGGAATAAATTCATCAATATGAAGGTGATAATCCCAGGTTTCCCTGATAACCACTGCATCAAATTGAGACCAGTTTAAATCTGCCCTCCATGATGGTTCTTCAACATGGTGTCCTTTCGATTTTAACGCTAAAGATAAAAGGTGATCGTCACTAATCTGATCACCCATATCATCCATTCCTAAAAGTGCTATTTTCATTTCTCTACTTTTGAATAACCAAACGCTTTGATTGCGTCTCATTGTATCCTTGTAAAGTAACGAAATATGTTGCATTTGCTAAGTTGTTTAAGTCAACTTGTCTTGCGTTAATTCCTCTTGATAATAATAAAGACTCTCTGACTACTATTCTTCCAGTAATATCTCTTATCTCCAATTGAGTTGTTTCATCTCTATTAGCGTCAATTATAAAGTTCAACTCTCCCGTTTTATTTGGATTAGGGAAGAATGTGAAATCCTCCACAGCTTCAGTAGATTCTCCGTTTACCACTACCACTTTTGAATAAGCAAACTGACCATCGAAGTCTACGTTTTTCAATCTGTAGTAGCTAATTGCTAAAGGATTTTCATCGATATAGTTATACTCAATATACTCTGTAGAGAAACCAGCAGCGGTTACTGTACCAAGTTCGTCATAGTTGATACCGTCTGCTGATTTTTCAATTACGAAATAATCTGAATTTTCTTCTGAAGCTGTTACCCAAGATATATGATTGTAGTCTCCTACATTAACAGCATCAAATTCTAAATATTCAACAGGTAAAATCATATCATTGAATGACAGCACATGTCCTTCAATTTCACCATTAATTACATTGCTTGCAGCATCTTCGAATGCAAATGCAGATAAACCTGCCTTCACCATAACTTTAGCTTCATCTCCACTAATGAAATCTGCTGGTACATTTACAGTGATATCTATGTTTACCGGTGAGTTAGAAACTCCAGATCCTGAGTAAAATTCAGATGCTTCAAAACCATCTCCATCCCAGTCCATCCACATTCCAACATAAACCGTGGTACCTGCATTTACTGCATTTCCTACAATTCTAATCTCTCCAGTTCCACCTGCTGTTCCAGGAGTTAAAACTGAAAAACCATCTTCATCATCACTCCCAGTATTATCATCTCCAGTTGCTCCTATATTACCAGTTTGAGTATTTTCAGCATCAATAGATGCTCCTAACCAAACACCGTTATCAGGGAATCCATCTCCGTTTTCGTCATCATAAATACCATAAACCTCAGGATAAGTATCAGAACCATCATCTAAATCACCATAATCAAACCATGCACAGTAAAGCGAATTAACATCTGCAACATTTCCTCCTTGAGCATCTGCATCTGAAGCAAATGGACCAATAACATTGATTTCACAAAGATCTAGTCCCCAACAATTTGAACCTGCTGCAGCCCCGACCCAAAGATTGTATAAGTTACTCTCAAAAGATCCAGAACCAATTAAGTTAACCGTAACCCATTTACCATTAGTTGCTCCTGAACATTCTGAACTTGGCGATGTAATATTTCCACTAGACACTACTTGATTACCTACCCCATCTCTATTACAAGGATTATCATAATCATTTAATTGTCCTGAAGCAGGAGCATTTAAACCTTGTCCGTATACCTGAGGAGTAGCGATTGCCTCATTTGAAAGCACTTCAATTCTATACCAAGCTGTTGGAGTTAATGGAGTTAAATTTAATCTATAAGTTAAGTTACAGTCACCACTAACACCTGCAATTCCTTCACACTCTACAGCATTTCCAACAATTACATTTCCATCTGAAGTCATTGGACACTCAATATTGAAATGACCTCCGTTATCATCGAAAATACAGATAGAAAATTTAGCTTCATCCGTATCTGATAATAAGTCTTTCATTACGATTCTAACGAAGTAAGTTTCCGCAGCACTTAAATTTCCTGTATTAATGAATACCTCATCGTAAGCTGAATTACTGGTTAGATCTGAAGATGAACCTTGATAATCAGAAGCAAATGAAATTTTTGTAGTTGGAACACCAGCAATTGAAGAATATAGTTCCATCGTCATACTTCTATATGCAGAAGAATGATTTTGTAATCTAATATGCGTGAATCCAAATTCATCTGCATTATCTGGTTGAGTAAACTTGAACCAAACATCTTCATCTGAATCCATTTCCGCATTTGCTCCTGTCATGTCGTAAACAGTTAAAGAACCATCTCTTGGACAAGGTCCGCCAGCGAAGTTTCCAGTGATATCAACTGCATCTGCAGCAGCATCATAACAAGGCACTGGATTCGTCCAAGCAGCAGAAATATCAAATTGTGAATTATTCAAAGTAGTACTTTCCTCGACTCTTAAATAATATCTAGTGTTTGCAGATAATCCTGTGAAAGTTGTAGAACCATTTCCACTTGAAATAGAAGCTCCATTAACATAAGCTCCATCAGACATTCCAGTGTATAATTCTAAATGAACATATCCAGTAGTTGCTGATGAACTTAAAGTCACTGTAATTCCCTCTATTAACTGAGAAACTGTAGGATCACATGAAGGATCAGATGCTGTTTTAAATGTATACCACAAGTCTTTTCCTGTTTGTGTGATATCTCCACCATTATCTGATAAAGAAGTAGCCTCACAAGAGTTATTATCTAAGTCAAAGTCTTCTCCAGTGAATGAATTCGATACCAAGTCAAAAGTTGTTTGAGATGAACTCGTATTACTAACTAAATAATCTCCTTCTGAATTTAAAGGAGAGGCACTTGATGAACTTGCTGCTACCGTAATTTCTTCATCTGAACCAGCTGTTTGAATAACTCTTACTAAATAATTTCCTTCAGTGATATCTAAACACATAGTAAATGTACCATTAGAAGAAATACCTGTTCTAGAAGCTATTAGATTCGAAGTTAAACCTCCACAAGGACTATATAAAGGATCTCTTTTATAAACAGCCAATGTATATGTACCTGATGAAATTGATCCTAATGTAATATCTACTTTACCTGAGTACATTACTGTACCATGAATAGTAGTATTAGTAGAGCTAAAGTTGTAGAATAAATCTTTTGTTCCAGTATCTCCTGAACCATCTGGTAAAGCAGTGCCAGAAGCTGAAGCAAAACTAAAATCAGCATTTCTAGTGGCCGAACCGATGTTATAACTAGTTGACAATGATTCAAACTCTGAACAGTCATCGTTTGGTACCACCCTTGTTGCCGACATTGTAACATTACAAATAGCGTTTCCAGAAACTGGTCTTACTCTATAGTAGTGAACTCCACTTGCAGCTATATCTTCATCAAATGTATAAGATACTGTAGACCCGGCTCCAGTGCTTGTTAGCGTTGCACATTCTTGATAATAACCTGCCCAAAACTCTGTAACAACAACAGCATCAGATGCACCATCAAAAGTTGCAGAAATCTTAACATGTCCAGTTGGGTCAGATCCACCGGCAGTAACTTTATACCATAAATCTTTCGACGAACCAGTTGTACAGTCTGTATCCGAATTATCAGCAGATTCAACTCCTTCTGCATCCGTAGCTGCTAAACATAAATTTCCTGAACTAGATGTTCCATCAATCTCAATTGCATCACCATAAACATCATTTGGTTGTGGCGCTGAACCTGTAATATCAAAACTAGGATAAGTTAAAGTAGCACAAGAAGCAGAAACACTTCCAGCTCTAGCATTATTGTCATGCATTATAACTCTTAGATAAATAGTAGATGTCGAACCTGTAACTACATCTGGACCTGAGAAAGTAATGCTTCCATTTCCAGTTAAATCAGGTGTATTATTATTTGTAACGCCATTCGTAGCATCTGCTATTAGCATTTGAGTGATAGAACCACAAGTACCATAATAAGGCAAGAAATAAGCATATCCACTTCCAGACCAATTACTTACATCAATTGTAAACTCATCTGTCCCATCAGGAATATCTAACTTAACCCATAGATCTTTAAAGTCTGAATAATAATATGCCGAATGATATGAACCAGAATTACAAGGTATAATTGAGTTCCAATCTCCCATTGAGAAAGATGATTCTGATCCAGCGTCAACTTCACCGTCATCATAATCATTATTCGCATTAGCCATATTTAAACTAGCAGTTGCTCCATAGATATCAATCGCATCTGTACATATATCTGGAGTTTCTGTAATATCGAATGAAGAAGAAGTGATATCCCAATCACCGGTTCCGTTTCTTTCAGCATTTAAAGTAAGTCCCGTTCCTGCTGCTGTATGATTAATTGAACTGAATGTTGCTAATCCTGAAGAAGCTGTTGCCGATTGAGGAGAAGAAGATAAAGTACCTGTTGAAGTAATGTCAATTTGAGAAGAGAAACCTAAGTCTCTATTTCCATTAGCATCAACCGCTTCAACAGTCACTGCTGTCATGTTCTGATTGATTAATGTGTTGCTTGTATTAGTTGCATAAGCTAAAGCCGTTGCTGTAACATCGATAGTGATGTTGTTTCCATTTACATCTGTCCCTAAATCACTAGCAAAAGTAGAAGAAGCCGATCCTGTTGTCCAACCATGTGCATCAGCATCTACCATCATTTGAATGATCGCTCCGTCAACAATGTTTGAAGTATTTAAGTAGGCTTGAACTGTTGCTTCTTTTGTTACTTCTCCATCAGCAATGTTCATGTTTCCTTCAGCGATAGCAAAATCAATATAGTTATCGTTAATCGTAACACTTGAAGTAGTTACTGCAACCCCATCATAAAGAAGAACTGCACCTTGAATGTTATCTGTCCAATCTGCAGTGTTACTTGCACCAGGAACTACTCTTACATTAGTAATCTTTGTTGCAACACCATCTCCTGCACCTTGATCTTCAATTTTAAACTTGAATACATTCATCACCTCTCCTACTGCATCATTTGAAATAGAAGAAATTGTAGTGGCTGCAACCTGACTTACTGGAGCATCTACATCTGAATCTTGATCATACGATAAAGTTGCTTGAGAAGCTGTTAATTCAGTGGTGTTATAACAAGTACCTGTAGTTGCATATTCATAAATGCTTAAATGATAGGTTGTGTTATCATTCAAACCTGTCATTGTAAACGAAGTTCCAGAACCATTATAAACAGCATAACCATCACTGTTTACTTGAGTTCCGCTTCCAAATGCTGCGTTTGCAGAATAAGTAGTTCCTGCTGTTGGATCAGCTGGAGCTGAGGCTGCTTTAGCTATAACTAAAACATTATTACCGTTACCTCTAGTCCAAGAAATGTCTATTTGAGAGAGACCGACATTTGAGAAAACTAGACTAGAGGCTTGTGTTGTTGGAGGAGTGCATAAGTTGGTGATATTGATATTATCAATCGCCATATCACTTGCGTAAGAAGAACCCATTTCTCCCCAAAATCTTAATTGTACTGAAGTACTTCCGGCATAAGAAGCTAAACTAGTAGCTCTTTTAGTCCATGCTTGAGATTCAGAACTATGTTGCTGACCAGAAATAGTCTCTAATGTAGTCCACCCTGCACCGTTATCATTTACTTGTAAATAAAGTGTTCCCATTCCCGAACCATACATATGGAAATCGAACTCAATTTGAGGGGAAGTATAATTAGCAAAGTTGAAAGTTGCCGTTAAATAATCATCGTTTCCTGTAGACCCAGAAGATGCTTCTGTAAAATAATAAGAAGAACCATCGCTAGCAGCATTAGGACCGGTAGAAGTTGACGTGGTTGCTCCACTTGCTTGCCTTGTCCATTGAAAACCTGATGAATTTGTTTCTGTCCATATACCAGCACCGCTTTCAAAACTTTCTGAATATGGCACCGAAGTAGGAGTTTTGGTCGTTGTAGCATTTGAAGTGGCTCCAGTTGAATTATAGCAAACATCCGTGTTTAAATACTCATATACACCTACATGATAAGTAGTTTCCCCAGATAATCCTGTAACTGAAACTGAAGTTCCTGTCCCATTATATACTGTGTATCCGCTTCCGACAGCATCTCCTGAAGAGAAAGCCGCGTTGGCAGAATATGAAGTTCCTGAATTTGGTGAAGAAGTAGCTGTTCCTGATTGAACAACAACAAGTACGTTATCTCCATTTCCTCTTGTCCAAGAAATATCCATTGAATTATCATCAACATTTGAAATAACAACACTCGATGCTTGAGTAGAAGGAGAAGTACAAACGGAAGGAATTGTAAACGAAACAGATGCCTCTATCTCTGAAGCTTGTCCTGCTTCCCATCCTGAACCTGAATCGTTATCGATTCCATTGTCTGGATCTGTTCCACTTATTATCGTTGGACCAGAGGCAGTTTCTTCTAACAAGTAAGAAGTTCCGTCCCAGCTATCTCCGTATCTATCGTAAAGATTTAAGTATAAAGTTTGACCTTCATATCCTGTCAAAGTAATAGCCTCATCTGTAACTAAGCCTTGTCCATTACCATAAGTCCCGTTTCCCTGTCCCCAAACTTGAGTTCCAGTTCCGTTAGCTCCAGTGGTAATCGAAACCCATTTTTCAGTAGCATAACTTCCTCCACTGGTCGTCAGATAATAAGTTGTTTGAGCGTTTGCAAAACCGCTCAAAACCATCAACATTAAAACTAAACTTTGAATAGGGTAAAATATTCTTTTCGTCTCTCTCATAGCTCTAAATCTAAAAAACGGAATCTCTCAACTTTCCGGGTTCTTGCAATTTAGACCTTCAATGCCCTCATGTCCAGTCCTCGCGTGTATATAACGTATTGATTCAGGAATCCGCACGTGCTTACTGGGTTTAAAGGGTGTTTTTGACCACTATTATATAAAAAAATACAACTAAAATAAGTTAAACAAATAAGTCAAATACATGGATGAAAATCGATAAAAAGAACTTTTTAATCGCTAAAAATCACAAACCAAAAATACAATAGGACAATATTAAATAGGGCTTTACTTCTTGACGGAAAACAATAATGAGGAGAATTTCTCCTTATTAATTGGCTTGGTTAGATAACCTGAAAAACCAATTTCGGAAGAACTTTCATACAGATTAGATTCAACTTGAGCGCTTAATGCATAAACAGGAACTTCTGTTAAATTCCTTTCTTTTATTTGCTTCATTGCGGTAATCCCATCCATAACTGGCATCTGTATATCCATCAGTATCACATCATATTTGATATCCCTTGATGCTATTAAGTCCAAAGCTTCTTGACCATTCACGGCTATATCGATGGTACAGCCCAGATTTTTCAAAAGGAGTTTCCCCACCTTAATATTTATATCTCGATCATCCACTAACAATACATTGGAAAGCAAACTTCTGATTATGATCCGTATTGTTTGATTTCTCTACGTCCGTTGCTACATCGAATGGAATCTCCACCTGAAAACAACTTCCATTACCAACTTCACTTTTCAAACTGATTTCACCGTTCATCAACCCCACCAGTTCTTTCGATATACTTAAACCAAGTCCTGTACCTTTCTCCGTTATTTTTTGCTTTAGCTTACCAGTACTTTTAATCGGCTCATACCGGTTAAATATCTTCTTTTGAGCTAAATCACTGATACCAATTCCTTGATCAGTAATATGAAAGCACAATTTTCCTGAATCATACTTTACGTCAATTACTACAGTTCCTTTTGAAGTAAACTTAATTGCGTTAGAAACAATATTGTTAACTATTTGCTTTAATCTCGTTGCATCTGCCTCCAATAAAACGGGAGTTGCAGGTTCTATGTTTAATACCAAATCAAGCGATTTTATCTTTGCTTTGGTATGAAATAATTTAAATACATCGTTAAAAAGATCTCTAACATTCACAGGACCGGTGATCAAGTGAATTTTTCCCATCTCTATTTTAGAAAGATCGAGAACATCATTTATAACTTTTAACAGGTCATTACTAACATTCTTGATCGTATCTATATAATCTTCTTGCTCCTTATTTATCCAGTATCTTTTAATACATCAACCAATCCAAAGACTCCATTCAAAGGTGTTCTAATCTCATGAGAAACGGAGGCGAAAAAATCTGCCCTCATTTTTTGTTCTTCCATAATAACAGCCTTCTCCATATTCAAGTCCTTAATCTCCATTGCTTGAGTCATGGTTGCCATAAATGTTTTATTACTCTGATCAACAATATTATACATGAATAAAAAGAACAAAACTGTGGTAAAAGCAATGATGTGAAACGTAGAATCATCCATTCCCTTATATATACCAGAGCCAATTAACGGCACTAAGGTGACAATAAGAAAAATATAGGAAAGATTCTTAATCGGACTATAAGTAGAACTAGCTCCAGCACTTACTCCCGCAAGTATGATAAACACAACAAGAATGTTGGCTGGTGATTCAAAGAACACTGTATAAAATCCAAGTAGACCATAAAAGAAGGCAGAAACACCAACGGATACAAAATGGAATCTCATCCAATCTTCATCACTAGTCTCCCCTTTTTTCAACTTGATTATTAACAGCACTCTATATAATATTCCAAAAACACCAATCCACAAAAGTGGTCTGAAATTACTCCAACCCAACTGTTGACTAACAGCATATAGTCCTATTGCATATAGAAATACAGAGCTACCAAGCGCACTAGTTAGTGAGCCATTCACGTGTTTTACCTGATTCTCTAGTATTTTGATTTCCGTTTCTGTCATTATTATATTACCTCTTAAGGTGTTAACTTTAACGTTATTGATGGAAATGGTTACATTTCTGTCCATTAAATAAATTGATATAAATCATATATTATGAAATCAGTTAAAGCATCTGAAACTACTTCTATAACTACTCATATAGTGCTTCCCAATGATACCAACACATTAGGCAACCTAATGGGAGGGCAACTTTTGAATTGGATGGACATTGCCTCTGCAATCTCTGCCCAAAGACATTGTAGAAGAGTGGTTGTTACTGCGTCGGTCAATCACGTAAGTTTCGATAAACCAGTAAAACTAGGCGATATTGTTACTATAAAAGCAAAGGTATCTAGAGCTTTTACCTCTTCTATGGAGGTATTTATGACGGTATATGTAGAAAATCCTGTTACTGGTGAACAAACTCTTTGCAACGAAGCTATTTACACTTTTGTAGCGGTGGATCAAATAGGTAGAGCTATTCAAGTTCCGCAACTACTTCCAGAAACAGAAGAGGAGAAAGACCGATATGAAGGTGCTCTGAGAAGAAAGCAATTGAGTTTAATTTTAGCTGGAAGAATGAAACCAGAAGATGCAACTGAATTAAAAGCAATTTTTCAATAATGATTGATTATTTAAAGGCCTTCCATCTTATTTTCATAGTGACTTGGTTCGCAGGTTTGTTTTATATCGTGCGTCTATTCATCTATCAAACGGAAGCAAAGGATAAATCAGAGGTGGAGCAAAGTATTTTGATTCCACAGTTTAAAATCATGGCGAAAAGACTTTGGTATGGCATAACATGGCCTTCAATGATTCTTGTATTGATTTTTGGATCATGGCTGATTTTCGAAAAGACCTTTCTATTGAAGCAGGCTTGGATGCTTAACAAACTACTTATGGTAGGAGGTTTAGTGGCCTATCACTTGTTAAATCATAAGATCTTTAAAGAGTTGATGGCAGACAAATACCGTTGGAATTCTATAAAGTTGAGACTTTGGAATGAATTGGCTACTGTATTTTTATTCGCAATCATCTTTACTGTGATGGTCTTCAGGTATAATCACAATGTTGTCGTAGGAGTCCTTGGTATTGTTGGAGTTATAACTTCTTTGGTATTAGCGGTAATGGCCTACAAAAAATTCAGGTCGAAAAAGTCTTGAAGTTTAGTGATTAGTTTTTAGTGGATAGGGTTTAGAACGCAGGATTATGCTGTTTTCATCATAAAAAACACCAACCCTAATCAACTCATAAACAAAGCAATCACCCCCACATGCTAATCACTATAAACTAATCCTTACCCAACCATTTCAAACACACCTGCATCTTATAGCCGAGAAGTTTAATTTTTTGGTTTATGAAAGGGTACAGGATTTTTGTAGGGGTGACCTTATTACTTGTTAGTTCAATTATTACATGGAAGTTTACAATTGGAGATTATTCGTTTAGTCGAATTCTACCGGTTGAAAGCTACGAGGTAAACATGAACTTCAGTTTTGAAGGTTTTGGAGACAATGTAAAAGTAGAAGCGTTTATACCAACGTCGAATGAGCATCAACAAATCGATAAAGAACATCACGTTTCTGGTTCGATGGACTTGGAGATTATTCAGGACGAACAAGGTAGAAAGGCACTTTGGAAAAACACTTATTTAAAAAATAAGGAGAATCTGAATTATACTTTCACTTACTTTGGAAAAGCTCAAAAATTTGAGCTGGATAGTAGCTTAACTATTTCTGAAGATTTCCCTCCGGGGGTTAAAAGTAAGAAGAGGAAATGGGTCGGTGTGAATATTTATTTCTGAAACCGTTGTAATCTAACGCCATATTTTCTGCTAGCTATAACCAAAAAACTAATTTTCCCATCCGAGTCCTCGAAAAAATGAAGAGTGCCTTTATTTGAAACATACCGATAAACTTTGAGTTCTTTATTATATGATAAAGGTGGGCCAAAAGCATTTATCAATGCTAAAGAATCAATTTTACCTAATTCCATTGAATTGTTTAGAATAAGCTTAGATTTCGGCCCATATTGAACACGCCTTACCACATAGTCATCTGAATCATTTTTTGCTTTTAATAATATAAATGCGTCCTTTCTTTTAAAGTGCTGCTCTTGAAAATAAGCCATTCTAGCGACCATACAACTAAATAATATAACTCCAATCCAAAATATAATCGTACCCATTAC
>CBFIFL010000043.1:0-24359 GCA_965661855.1 Flavobacteriales bacterium | reverse complement strand
TATCTACAAATACAAGTTTCATAAGCAAAAAAAAGTCCCGAATTGCTTCGGGACTTTGAATATAAATAATATCTGAATTATTTCTTCATGTGTTTTGCATATCTGTTCTTAAACTTATCAATACGTCCTGCAGTATCAATAAACTTCATCTTACCAGTAAAGTATGGGTGAGATGTATTTGAGATCTCCACTTTGATTAAAGGCATCTCTTCACCATTGTGTTCAATAGTCTCTTTTGCAGGAGCACAAGTTTTAGTAATCCAAGTCTCTCCGTTTGATAAGTCTTTAAATACAACTTTTCTATATTCTTCTGGGTGTATACCTTCTTTCATATCTTCAATTTTTCGAAGTGCAAAGTTAAATACAAAAATTCTTAATAAAAAACTATTTCCTGTTTTTTTAAGCTTAAATTTGATTCAGCACACGAAAATAAGCTTTAGAGCGTTACTAGCTTAGATTTAACAATGAGTTTACAGAGAATATTTGCAGCCTTTTTAATCAGCATAACGCTGTTATTTGTGTCTTGTAGAAAAGATGAACTTTCTACTAAGCAAAATATCCAGTTAACTTTTAGTGTAGACACTATTTTCTTCGACACCTTGTTTACAGGTTTCAACTCTAGTACAAAAGCAATCAAAGTTTATAACCCAGAAAATCAAACGATCTCTATTGACCGTATTGAATTGGCTGGGGGTACTCCTTCCCCTTTTAGAATTAATGTAGATGGTCAACAAGGTGTTTTACACGCTAACATTGAATTAGCACCAGAAGATAGCATGTATATCTTCCTTGAAAACACAATGACGATTTTAGATCAAGCGAATCCGTTCATTATACAAGACTCTATAATCTTTGAAGTTAACTCATCAGATCATCAGCAGGATTTAGACATCATTGCGTGGGGACAAGATGCTAATTACTACAGCAGTGCTAATGGAAATAATATTATTCAAAACGACACTACTTGGACGAACAACAAACCTCATGTAATATTTGGCCAACTTTGGGTCGACTCTGCCGCAACTTTAACTATTGAAGAAGGATGTCAAATTCATATTCACAATGATGGAATATTTGGTATTTATAAAGAAGGGCAAGTTATTGCTAACGGTACTACCGAAAACCCGATAGCATTTCAAGGAAGTCGATTAGAATTTGAATATGAAGAAATTGCCGGACAATGGAGAGGAATATACCTTCATCGACTTTCATACAATAATGTATTTAATAATGTGAACATTAAAAATGCTCAAATAGGTATCCAAATTGATCAACTTCCTTCCGAACTAGAGTCTGGTTCTATTTTTAATCATGAAGCTGATTACAATCTATACTTATACAACTCTCACATTAGAAACATGTCCGCAATCGGTCTGTGGGGAATTGCTGGGGCTGTTCAATCTCATAATTCAATCTTTTCAAACTGTGGACAGCATTTGGCTACACTTTCATGGGGAGGTGCTTATCAGTTCAGACACTGTACTTTTGCCAATTACTGGATAGCGAACTTTAAAGAGACTCCAGCTGTTATAATTAACGACTTCCACCCGTACGTAACTGTGGATCATAATAGTTTGGATTCTTCTTTATTTGCTAATTGTATTATCACAGGAAATGAAAACATTGAATTGGTTCATTCATTTGAAGACAATACCAATTTAGACATCTCCTACCTAAATGTTATAGCTAAAGTAGATACTAGCTTTGAACAGCTAGATCAAAACACCTACACTCAGTTTATTGGAGAGATTACAAATGAAAACAATCTCTTTATTGATAAATCTGAAGATTACCATTTAGAAGAAGGTTCTGAACTAATAGGCGCCGGAGACATTAATGTTAATACTGGAATTAGCTCTTTGATTAACGATAAAGATGGAAATACAAGAGTTTCTCCTGTTTCCATAGGAGCATTAGAATTCATTGAATAAACCTATGATCACAACTGCTACAATAATTGAAAGAATATTGCTCGCCAAACTAAAGGAGCAAAGTCGAATCCATCTGTTTACATAACAAAGGAAAATTTCATCATTAACTGATCAAGTATGTCTATCCTAAAAGGATACTCCCTTCAGGATTAGTATTATCAGTGTCAGCTGTCAGTGTCAGCTACCCTACCACCACTACTTGACCTTAGATAAAAACCTCTGCTTCTTAGCCTTTGTAGATAACATATAAGAATATGGACCTTCTCCTTTGGCACCTTTATTAGATCGGTCATCAGATTTAAGAGCTGTAACTGTATTGTTGAAGTCTTCAACAGATGAAAGTACTTGCATCACACCGTTTCTGTATGTAAAGAAGAACCACGTTTTATCGTCTATTTCAAAATACATGGTTAATACATCGCCTGATTTCTTCTTTTGGATTTCAATGTTACCGGTAACGTATTTATGAATATCCTTTTTACCAATATTTTGAATACCAATGGCTCCAGATGATCTATAACTTCTACTTTCTTGATCCCATAACAGTGTAACATCGCTCATTACAAATGCATGCTCTGAAAACTTATCTGGGAATTTCTTGAATGCTCCATATAAGTTGATATCAGCACTGGCTTTATCAGACTCTTCTTTCCCTAAACTCTCTGTCATTACCTTTTTGTAATGAGCTGAGCTTAGATCTACTTTTACCAAGTTTGGATTACCAATCATATTCGTAGACATCTCCTTCCACAAGTTATTGTCTAGCAAGAAGTCAAATGCCATCATTACATGAAATTCAGTTTCGCTATTTATAGTGTTTTGAACTCCTGTACCATAAGTCTCAAGCTTAACTTGACCTAATTTCTCATCAATCTTAAACTTACCTTCAACTGACATTTCACAATTACTTGTGTTCAAGGTTACCATGTTTCCTGGGAATGATGATTCTCTTAATTTATCCTTGTTTGAGATTTTGTATTCCTTATTGATTGCGTTATACATCATATATCCGCTGGCTGGACTTATGTATCTATCCGAATGATATTTTCTGTAAGAAACAAATGAAGAGTAAATATGAACTGAATCACGTTTTAACATGAATCCATTGGCTAACTTAACTTCTTTCTCATCTACCACATTAGAATCTACCGGAATCATCACATTCTTAGAATCAATAAAGTCTTCAAAGTTCACCCATGGTTTACTGATATCGCATGTGTGATTCAATTGAGCATGTCCTCTAAACTTTAAGAATTTTTCATTCGCCATCAGATTCACTACCCCTTTGTAAGAAAAGGCATCACTTAAAGTAAAACCTTGCTTCTCTTTAACTTCCGTCATTCCAACTGTTTGATAAACGGTATCAACAGATATCTCATTAAATCGAATTAGCTGACGTTTTCCACGTTTATCAACGTACTCGTAATCAGCTTCAGCATCGTAATCCCTTCTTGCATGAACACTTACTGTAGCATTAATTAACTCATGAAACTTGGTTGTTGTATTAGCCAATATCTTAGCGTTTCTAAGCGTCTCCATTTTAGCCTTTTTCTGAATAACCACTTCTCCTGAATCTGGATATATTTTAGCATCAGCAACATTGATATACTGAACTTTATGCGCTTTAATGACATAGTTCTTTAAGTCATAATTGGCAGCAGGTGAAATAAATCGAAGTGAATCTTGATCGGTGTGTGTGGATATAAATTCTGAACCAGATAAATCCAGATCGTCATTTGCTCCAGATGCAGCAACCTTATCTCTACCCGTAGAACTTAACTCTAACTCCGCTTTATCCATAAACCATTTGAATTTATCCATGTAACAGATGTATTCGTTTACTGGAAAATCCACATACGATGCTCCATCATTTGCAATGAATTCTCCCATTCTTTCCTCAAAGTTGATATAGGTATTTACATTGTTAGTCTTAAAGGCTAATCCTGCTGCTTCACCTTGAGCCTCTGTATCATCCGTTTTTAATCTGAAATCGGAAGTATCTGCCTTCATTTCTTGATTCAAGCATGTAAAACGGTTAGAGTTTAATTCAGCCTCTTCAAAACTCATTAATCCTTTAGACTCTAACATCGAAGAGCTCAAGAATAGCGTTCCTTTTAATTCCACATTCTTATCATACATGGAGAATGGAGACTTATTTGATTTTACCGTCATTCTATCGTTATTAGGCTCCCAATGCATGTATACATTGATAGCCTCTGCAGATGGATATTCCGTCCCTTGTCCTTTCACAACCGGTTTAATGTCATAAGATGAAGCATTCGCATGTACAGAATCAGGATAAAAAGAAAACTCATCAGAGACAGTTGTGGAAGTTAAATACTCTAAAGTCCCATCTCCTTGTAGTCCTTTCGACGAGAGCTTGATATCATTTATAAACTTTCCTCGTTTACCATATAGATCATATCCACCTTCAGGAGCCTTTCTCTTGAAACCTAATGAATGATCATCCATAATCGTTAAAGACTCGTCAAATTCTGGAAAAATACCTGAAGTAAATGTTCCTGTTAACCCGAATGTTCTCTCATCAAAGGTGTTCAAGCTATCCATGGTAAACTCATTCACTTGGAAATAGAATTTGGAACGATCGTAAACTCCTTTTTGAATCCTTCTCGAATCATAATACACATAAGACTTATTATCAGCAGTAAACTTTGGATAATCAGGAAAGGAATCTTTTTTCAATCCTGATTTATTATAGGCATAGTCTATATATAATGTCCCGATTAAATCTTCTAAAACATTTTTTACTAAACCGTATTTCGGACGTCCATCAGGTTTCTTTTCAAAAACTCTTTTACCCAGTTTATTTTCTTCTAAATGTCTACCACCAAATCTTAATGAATCAATACTTGCCATATCGATTTTAAATTGATCGTAAGTGAACCTTATCGTTCTTGTGAAATATTGTGTTTTACCAGCATCAACAACTCCTCCACAAGAAAAATCTCTGTTCTTAAAAATGGTAACCGTTTGTCCGATCGGGTGTAAATAAACCTTTTGTGTATCACTTAACAATACCTTTTTAACACCATATACCGTAAGTGCATTATTTAAAAGACTCAACTCCGCATTGGAGTGATTCTTAACCTTTGAAGCAAACATTAATTGATCGTAATCTGTTTTTGCAGATTTAGCAAGAATATACTCAAAGGCTCTATCGTTAACCCTTACCTTTCCATTTGTAATGTCATAAATAACAAAACCAAGGTTATTCATTCTAATCAATAAACGTTGGGTTTGGTCTTTCGATAGATTAACTGCTCTTTGAAAATCAACATCAGTGAATTCTCTATCCCCGTAGTTTTGATCATTAACAAAATTTCTTACTCTAATTAACGGATGTACATCGCTAATACCTTGTAATTCTAAGAATTTACCTTCATCGTAATAGTTAGTAGACTCGAAATACCCTTTACCTACATCTGTACCTACAATAGCCGACATTTCCATTTTATCTGTATCAATGATCCATTTCAGCCACTCGAAATACATATCTAGCTTGTGGTATGAATTAAAGAAAGGTGATGCAGATATTCCCTTTTCCGTTCTAAGCAAAGTCAATTCTCGCTTTTCATTCAGGAACTTAAATGATACGGCCGGGTGAAAAATAGAATCTGTTTCTAAGTAGATCGTAACTCCTGTAATGGATGATTGAATTCTATCTTCCCTTACTACAAAGGCTCTTGCATCAGCCCTCATTTTTACTGTATCCTTCTTTTTAATGTATACAGATGCTAATTCTTCCTCTGATCCAGCACCAACGAAACGAGCTCCTTGCACTCCAAAACCACCTTCATAATCAATAGAAGGGAATAAGTTTTTTAGAAAGACTTTTTTATCATAGGATTCAAACCTCGGGTATCTAGCCTTTGGACCAGAAGCGTTGGCAAGAACTTTCTCTCTTAAGGAACCTAACAGTGCTCCTTTAAAATAAGTCTTGTTATAATAAATAACCGAATCAGCATTAAACTCAGGACGGTTTAAACTTACGCTGTACAAAGACAATTTTGCATAACTCGTATCTCTACCAACATCAGCTCTATCCCAGTAAACTGTCCCTTTTTTACCATAAAACTTTGACCTGGTCGGGTAATACGTTCCAGAGGTATTGTAGACAACAGCTGAATCATTTTTAGCATAACAAATTAAGTCTAAGCTTTCAAAAGACACTTTAGGTAAAGAGTCATAATCAAAATGATACTTATAATTCCTTGCTTTCCATTTGGTATTTGGAGACTCTTGAATGGCATTCAAAAGGAATAAGTCATTACATTTTTTAATGTAAGATGAATAATTCCTTCTGTTCTGTTTTACCAGTTTTAGACAAGATTTAGACCATGCATTAAAGGAAGATTCCTCCTGTTGAGAAATCATAAATGAAAGTAAGGCATAGATATAAGATTCGAAATCAGGAATGGCCTTCATACGTTTTGAAAGCATCTGATTACAAATCAGCATTACTTCCGCCATCTGTTGTGGTCCTAATCGCTTTGTTGTAAAATCATACCTGAAAGCAAAGTCTGCATTCACTTTCTTAAGCCGTGCCTCTAAAGATTGATTAGCCTTATTAATAAGCTTCTCCTGTTTCTTTGGATCCATTGCTCCTAAATCCCAAATCAATCGGAATTCACTCATGATTTGTTCTGAGAAATCTTTATTGGATTCAGAGAAAAAACCATCTAACTCTTCAATGAATTTTTCAGGATCAGTTGAAAACTTACTTAAACGTTGACCATTTAGATCAATGCTTACTAGACTCAATAATGAAAAAAGTAATCCGATTAAATATTTTGAATACATAAGCTTAACCATGTCTCTTTTTCTTTTTTAGCAACAATTTTGAATCCTGACGAAGCACATAAGTCTTCCATGTATTTTAAATCAGAATTCAAGAATCCAGAAACAACAAGCTTGCCACTTTCCGTTAATTGATTCTTAAACGTGGAAAACAAAGCAGTTAAGGCATTTCTATTTATGTTAGCAAGAATTACATCATACTTTTCTTTAGGAATCACTTCTCCTTCTCCTAATAAGACTTCTATGGAATGACAATCATTTAAACCAACATTCTCCAAAGCATTTTCATACGCCCATTCTTCATTATCTATCGCAACAATCTTTGATGCTCCTAACTTTTCAGCTAATACCGCTAATACAGCAGTACCAGTCCCCATATCCAAAATATGCTGTCCTTTTAACTCCAATTCTTTCATCCATTGAACCATCATAAAAGTGGTTTGATGGTGACCTGTACCGAAAGACATCTTAGGCTCTATAACCAATTCTTGATCAACGTCTTTTGCTTCATGAAATGGAGCTCTAATCAAGCACCAATCATCTACTAAAATTGGATCAAATGATGATTCCCAAGAAGCATTCCAGTTCTCGTCTTCAATCTCTTTCGTTTGAAAATCAACCTGAATACTTAAGTCATTCAATAAAGCTTCAGTAAGTGAAGCATTGTATAAACCCTTTTGACAATAAGCCTTAAAGCCTTTGTCGTTCTCTTCAAAACTTTCAAAACCTTGCTCAGCTAAGTCTGAAATAATAATATCTCTCCAAGGATCTAGCTCTTCAAACGAGCAAGAAAGTTCTAAATAGATCATTTAGTATGATTTAGAAATTGCTAAGAAATCAGCAGCTTTTAATGCAGCTCCTCCAATTAAACCTCCATCAACATCTGCTTGAGCAAATAACTCTTTTGCATTTGCTGGTTTACAACTTCCTCCGTAAAGGATTGACGTTTTATTGGCTACAGTAGGATTGAATAATTCAGCTAATAGCATTCTTACTGCAGCATGAACCTCTTGTGCTTGCTCTGCAGAAGCTGTTTCACCAGTACCAATAGCCCAAACAGGCTCATAAGCTAATACTACATTTTCCATTTGTAAATCACTCACACCTCTTAAACCTTTGTCAACTTGTGAACGAATCACATTATGATAATCTCCAGATTTTCTTTCCTCTAACACTTCTCCGAAACAAAGCACCACTTTCATTCCTGATTCTAATGCTTTAATCAGTTTAGCATTTACAAGTTCATCTCCTTCCACATGGTACTCTCTCCTTTCAGAGTGACCAACTAAAGTAGCATCAACACCAAGTCCTGAAAGCATTTCAGTAGATACTTCACCAGTATATGCACCAGGAGCATTAACACTACAATCCTGAGATCCTACCATTATCCCTGTTCCTTTCAACATTTCAACTGCTAAAGGAATATAAACGTATGATGGACAAACCATTAATGGTGTACTACCATCGTAATCTCTTTTAATATCTTCTAATAATGACTTAGCCTCTTCTAAGCTTAGGTTCATTTTCCAGTTACCTGCAACCAATGCTCTACTCATAATCTTTATTTTAATCTTATTCTAGGGTCTAATATCACATAGATGATATCAACCAATATATTCACTATTACAAACGCTACAGCCATAAACAACACGATCCCCATGGCTATAGGTAAATCATTTCCTGTTACTGCTTCAAACAAAGCAAGTCCTAAACCTTTGTAATTAAAAATCTTCTCTACAAATATCGCTCCTGCTAATAATGCTGCAAACCAACCAGACACTGCTGTAATCACCGGATTCAGTGCATTTCGTAAAGCATGTTTAAAAAGCAACTTGTAATAACTAAGTCCTTTCGCTTTTGCTGTTCTAATAAAGTCTTTATTCAAAACATCCAACAAGGCATTTCTAGTTAACTGCATGATGATAGCTAATGGGCGAATACCTAAGGTAAATGCAGGTAAAACAACTACAGCCCATTTATACATATCCTCTCCGGTTAAGTAATCGTATTGAATTAAACTTCCCGTTGACGGCCATTCTTGAAACCAAACATCTGTAAATAATACTTGAATAATTTTTCCTGAAAAGAAAGATGGTAAAGCCATACCAAGAACCGCTACAACTAACATATAAGCATCCCACTTAGTCCCTTTATTAACCGCTGCTACTGTACCAATTACCACTCCAAAGAATAAAGCGAACCCCATAGATAACATGGCAAGTACTGAGGTATTCGGAAGTGCCTTCGCTATTACATCCCAGACTTTACGACGTGATTTATACGACCTTCTTAAATAAGGAGCTTTAAAAACCCAAGCTCTATTATCGTTTTCTAAAAAAGCAGAATAGCCTTCATACTTTTCTTCGTCCAAGAAAAATGCTTTGTTCTTATCCTTCTTTTGATGATAAGAAATTGGAGATAAATCGTTGATATACATCAAATACTGAGTACTTAATGGTTTATCTCTACCTAAATCTCTGTTTATCGCTTCAATAGCTTCTGGTGTAGGACGGTTACCAAGCATTAATCTTGCAGGATCTCCTGGTAATAAATTAAATAGAAAGAAGATTATTGTAACTACCCCCCAAAGGACAGACAAACCATAAACCAATCTTTTAACTATATACTTTAGCACAAAGTTCTACTTTAATAACTCTTCTACATCAGAAACAGTCGGACAATCATTGATATGCCATTTTCTGATAATCACTCCATTCTTAACCAACATCAATCCAGGATTGGAACGAATTATTGTTTTGATCATTTTCTCATCTCCAGAAAAGAAAGAGAAAGGCATTTGCATTTCATTTCTGAACTCATCCATCTCTTCTGATCCATTTGAACATAAAGCAATGAAATAGTGTCCTAATGCTTCAAAGCCTTTAGATAATTCAGCTAATGGCTCTAGTTTTTCCTTGACTCCTTCAAAAGGAACAAAGCCATTGATCACTCCTTCTTTATGACTAAAGTCACCTAGGTACGATAATCCCTTCGACACCAGTATCAAAGTAATTGTACTATCGTTTACGTAAATGTCTTTCTGATCAATTAGCACATCATCATAAATACCAAAATCGGTTATTTCAGGATCTATTGGAGCAACCACTTCCTTTTGCTGGTAATCAACATAGTCATAGTTTGTCTGCCAGTCTTTTGGAAAAGCTTCAAATTCTTTCACCTCTCCAGTCTTCTTATCCTTTAGGATATAGAAAAACTGAGAAACCCCTGCTTTACCAGTCATCGCTTCCATCAAATTCACACCTGGCTTATATGCTCTAAAATCCTTAACAGGAAGATGTCTGTAGGTATAAACAGTAAAAATGGTTGGAAACACTATTGAAAGTAACAATAGGATATTACTCTCTCTTTGTCCTAATAAAGGTTTAACCTCTTTATGTTTTATAAATAGAATCAGAATAAATACAAGTAGAATCAAATCCTTAATAAACGATTGAGTTGGTGTTAAAGGAATTGCATCTCCAAAGCAACCACAATCGGTAACACATGAAATATTCTCTGCATTTAAAGGATCGCAAGTAGCTGTGTATCCAGTTAACCATGTGAAGAATATGATCATTAATAGCATATTCCACATCACAAACTTCATTCTTACACCCAAAATAATTGCAAGACCTAAAACAATTTCAAACACGCAAATAAACATGGCCATTGGTAATGCTAAATCAGAGAAGAAAGTCATTAAAGAAGCTAAGGCAGACATATCCCAGCTAGTCATAATCTGATGAAATACATCAAAATATTCTTCTAGCTTATAGGAGAAACCTAAAGCATCATTTGCTTTAATACCACCAGAAATGATGAAAAGCAGTCCAACAAAATACTGAGAGAATTTAATTAGGAAACGCATATATTATTCACTTAATCTAATTAAAGAGAACACCGCATAATTAATCATATCCATGTAATTGGCATCCAATCCTTCTGATATAATCGTCTTACCGTCGTTATCTTCAATCTGTTTTACTCTTAAAATTTTCATTAAAATAAGATCCGTTAAAGAACTGACTCTCATATCTCTCCATGCTTCACCGTAATCATGATTCTTATCATCCATCAAGGCCTTTGTTGCATTGAAATACTTGAAATACAAATCTTCAATTTTCTTTGGATCTTCATCAACCTCACCTTCAGAACCCAATTCTAACTGAATAATTGCCATGATGGAATAATTAATAATTCCAATAAACTCAGGCTCTACTCCTTCAGCTACTTTTGAGAAGCCCTTTTCCTGAACACCTCTTATTCTTTGGGCTTTAATGAATATCTGATCTGTTAAACTGGTTGCTCTTAAGATTCTCCAAGCAGTTCCATAATCCTTCATCTTCTTTAAAAAGATATCAGAACAACTGTCTATTACTTCCTTATATTGCTCGTCAGTTTTACTCATTTTGTAATTTTAAGATAACGATTCGAAAATCTTATGATAAAGTCGAAAGATACAGTTTTTGAAAAAAAATATTCTTTGAATTGCAAAGGAAGAATTATTGATTTATCAACACCAAAAGTGATGGGGATAATCAATCTTACCCCTGACAGTTTTTACGATGGTGGAAAAATAAAAAGTGATAAAGATTTACTGGCTCAAGCTGAAAAACATTTGAAACACAATGCAGACTTTTTAGACTTAGGCGCTTTTAGTTCTCGACCTGGAGCTCAGTCCATTGACGAAGATGAAGAGACCAAAAGACTAGACAACTCTGTCTCTAAAATCAAGAAAGAATTCCCAAAAGCAAGCTTATCTATTGATACTTATAGATCAAAAGTAGCTGATCAAGTGCTTACCCAAGGAGCTTCTATCATTAATGACATCAGTGCAGGAAGTGATCCTGATATCTTTACCGTTTGTTCAAAACATAACGCTCCTATTGTTTTAATGCATCATTTTAAAAATGCTTTTAATCAAGAAGACTTATTAGATAATAAATCGGTTGTTTCTGATGTCATTCAATTTTTAGAACCTAGAATTGAGAAAGCCTTTGAAGCAGGTGTTAAAGATGTAATTGTAGATCCTGGTTTCGGTTTTGGAAAAGAACTTCAAGCGAACTATACCTTATTAAAGGAACTTAAAGCTCTGAAAAGATTAAACTGCCCTATACTTATTGGTCTTTCAAGAAAAAGAATGGTTTACCAAACGTTAAATACTGAAGCCTCTAAAGCACTAAATGGAACCAGTGCTTTACATATGTTATCTCTTTTAAATGGTGGACAGATTTTAAGGGTTCATGACGTTCAGGAAGCAAAAGAAGTCGTAGATTTATACCTAGCTTATCAACAGTAGCATTGACGAACTTTCTATACATAGGAGCAATAACATTTAACTGGTTTACGGACGGATTAGATATCCTATTGGTTGCAGTTCTACTATATCAGCTATATAAAATCGTTAAAAAGACCAATGCGGTAAACATATTCTCAGGAATTTTAGCCATATACATACTGTGGATGTTGGTTGATTCATTAGGAATGAATATGTTATCTAAAACGATAGGTCAATTCATTGATGTTGGAGTAATCGCATTGATCATTGTTTTCCAACAAGAGATAAGAAAATTCTTGGTTGTATTAGGTAAAAGAGGATCCTTATTCACCAGTGATAACATCATTTTAAAATGGTTATTCCAGAAGAAAGAAAGTGAAGAAGATAAAGTAAAAACTAATATCACTAGTATCACTAAGGCTTGCTTTCAAATGTCGCAGACCTATACAGGAGCCATTATTGTCATCAAGCAAAAAGACAGTTTAAGTTTAATTCAGGAAACTGGGGAACCTGTAGATGCTAAAATGAGTGAAAGCATGCTTCATTCCATATTCTATAAAAACAGTCCCTTACATGACGGAGCTATTTTAGTAGAAAACAACCAGATTGTTGCAGCACGTTGTGTACTTCCTGTTACAGAGCGAGAAGACTTTCCTTTTGAGCTTGGTATGAGACACAGAGCTGGTGTTGGTGTTTCCGAACAAAATGATTCAGTGGTTGTTATGGTATCCGAACAATCAGGGTCAGTGTCTATTGCAAAAAATGGCGTTTTATATCACAAGTTGGATGAGAATGCATTTTTAACAAAGCTTAACAACTTGTTATCAAGGACTTAGAACCAAAGGCTCTTTACAAGGAAATCATCTTAAATTAGCACTTGAATCCTACCTTAATATATTGTATCTTTGCGGCTCGTAAATAAAGTTGAATATAAACCGTTTATATACATATGAGACAACTTAAAATCACCAAATCCATAACCAATAGAGAGAGTGCGTCATTAGACAAATACTTACAAGAGATTGGAAAAGAGGATTTAATCACAGCTGAGGAAGAAGTAGAATTAGCACAAAAGATTAAAACAGGTGATCAAAGAGCTTTAGAAAAGTTAGTTAAAGCCAACTTAAGATTCGTTGTTTCGGTTTCAAAACAATATCAAAACCAAGGTTTAACACTTCCTGATTTAATCAACGAAGGAAACTTAGGTTTAATCAAGGCCGCTCAAAGATTTGATGAAACTAGAGGTTTCAAATTCATTTCATACGCTGTATGGTGGATTCGTCAGTCTATTCTTCAAGCATTAGCTGAGCAGTCAAGAATTGTAAGATTACCGTTGAATCAAGTAGGTTCTTTAAATAAAATCAACAAGGCGTTTTCAAAGTTAGAACAGACTTATGAAAGAGAGCCTTCTGCTGAGGAATTAGCTGAAGCTTTAGATTTACCAGAAAACAAAGTTGCTGATACTATCAAGGTATCTGGAAGACACGTTTCAATGGATGCTCCTTTTGTACAAGGTGAAGACAATTCATTACTTGATGTATTAGTAAACGGAGATTCTCCAGGTGCTGATTCACAGTTATTGTCTGAATCGTTACAGAGAGAAATCGAAAGATCTTTATCTACTCTTACTGAAAGAGAAAGAGATGTTGTTAGACTATTCTTTGGAATCGGAATGAATCACGGATTAACTCTTGAAGAGATTGGTGATAAATTCGATTTAACTAGAGAAAGAGTTAGACAAATTAAAGAGAAAGCAATTAGAAGACTTAGACATACATCTAGAAGTAAATTGCTTAAAGCTTATTTAGGATAATCAATTTTTAATTATTTATAATGTCAGATACTTTAGAAATGACAGATGTGAAGAAAGGTTACGAGCAAGAACTTAACAAATATGTTGAGCAAGAAAGAGCTTGTATTAACTTAAACAACAGTATTGGTGAATTAATGTTATCAAAATCTGTTGAATTAGTTTTATTCAGAAACCCATTATTAAATAGTAGCGTTCCTGAGATTTTAAACTTACACAACTACGCAAAGTCAGTTGTTAACAAAACAATCGATGTATTTACTACATCTGAATTAGCTAATGAAATTTTAAAATTAGATTTAGCTCCTTCTAAGATTGATATTGGAAAGTTAGCAAGCGAGTGGTTAAATGAAAAAGATGCTTTTGAATCAAAAGCTGATTTCATTGGACAAAAGTTAGCTAATATTATTGGTGCAAGCAGCGAAGAATTACAACCAAAAGACGTTGTTTTATACGGATTTGGTAGAATCGGAAGATTAGCTTGTAGAGAATTAATTAAGCAAGCAGGTAAAGGACAGCAATTAAGATTAAGAGCTATTGTTACTAGAAAAGTAGACAAGGCTACTATCGAAAAAAGAGCTGCTCTATTAAGAAATGATTCTGTTCATGGAACTTTCGAAGGAACTGTAGTTGAGGATTATGAAAACCAACAATTAATCATTAACGGACAAATCGTTAAGTTAATTGAGGCTAAGAATCCAGAAGACGTAGATTATACTGCATTTGGAATCAACGATGCATTAGTTGTTGATAACACAGGAGTATTCACTAATAAAGAAGCTTTAGGAAGACACTTAAAGTCTAACGGAGCATCTAAAGTATTATTAACTGCACCTGGTGCTGAGATCCCTAACGTTGTTTATGGAATCAACCAAGGTGAGTTAAACTTAGAAGAAGATTCAATTTTCTCTGCAGCTTCTTGCACTACTAACGCTATTTCTCCAGTATTGAAAGTAATCAATGACGAGTTTGGTGTTGTTAAAGGACATATTGAAACTGTACATGCTTATACTAACGACCAAAACTTGTTAGATAACATGCATAAGAAACCAAGAAGAGGTAGATCTGCAGCTGTAAACATGGTTATTACTTCTACAGGAGCTGGTAAAGCAGTTACTAAAGTAATTCCAGATTTAGCTAACAAATTAACAGCTAATGCTGTTAGAGTTCCTACTCCTAATGGATCTTTGGCTATCTTAAGCTTAAACCTTAACAAAGAAGCTGATTCTGTTGAAGCAGTAAATAACTTGTTAAAAGGTGCTGCTTTAGAAGGGAACTTAGTAAACCAAATTAAGTTTGCTATCGATCCTGAATTAGTATCTAACGATATCATCGGAAATACGTGTTGTGCTGTATTTGATTCAAATGCAACAATCGTATCTCAAGACAAAAAGAACGTTGTTCTTTACGTATGGTATGATAACGAATTCGGTTACACTAAGCAGGTTATTAGATTAGCTAAGCACATTGCTAAAGTTAGAAGATTACAATACTATTAGTAGAAGTAAACTTTATCATATTGAAAGCCTCGCTATATTTAGCGAGGCTTTTTTGCTTCTTACAGATCCATTAAATCACTATTAATTAATAGTCCAAAATATAAACACCCATAGCTATAAATCTTTACAAAACGATTTACACGCTGCTTTTAAACCATTTACAATTAGTTTGTATCCTCCCACTGGTGATTACAACACTTAAACTAAACGGAATTAAATGTATTATTTTGCTAGTCAAACTCTAAAGTCTATAATATTATAACAATAGCTTTCTATAGGTTAAAATTAGACCAAAAAAAAGGGCAATCGTGAGATTGCCCTTTTCAATATGAGTTAAAAAGATTACTTCGTTAAAGTAATTCTTTTTGAAGTATTAACGTTGTCGTTTGCAATATTAATGAAGTAAGCTCCAGTGTTTAAATCAGCAAGATCTAAAACGTAGTTACCGTTCATTTTTACATTAGAAACTTCTTTTACTAATTCTCCTAAAGCGTTGTATACAGTAACGTTTACAGCCTCCTCGTAAGTAGTAGTAATGTTAACAGATCCTGAAGTTGGGTTAGGATAAACAGCTAAGTTTAATGCATCAACACCTTCTACTGAATTTGGATCCCAAATATTAAAATCCATTCCAGCGTATGAACCAAAATCAACCTCTTCGAAGATTACAGTTCCTGCCGAATTTAACATTTCGAATTTACCATTACTTCCATAGCTAAGCCCATCACCGTATGTATCTAAGATCTCTAATTTGTAACATCCTGGAGTAACAGCAATTGTTTCTTCTAAGAATACGTTACCATCAGTTGAGTTAGAATAATTCTGACCTCCAGAAATAACCGTTCCTGCAGCGTTTCTTAACAACCAACCAAACTCACTTTCGTAACCATCAGAAGTAACTTTGATAGTAACATTCTCTTCGTACATACCGTGATCTGCATCAGCAGCAACTTGCCAGTTAGTAACATCATTTGAAGCATCACCATCAGTGTTTCCGTTAACATCAGTAACCGTAACTTTTAAATACTCATTTCCAGATAAAGCATCAGTTGAAAATTCAAATGCACCTTCTTCAAATGGCTCTAAGTTACCAGTCCAGTTAACTACATCTAATGTACCATCTAAATTGCTTACTGTTAACGTAGCAGATGTAATCGTATTTGAACCGTAGTTTTGGAACATTAACTCTTGAGTGTAAGATCCACACAAAGCCTTAGTAGACTTTGAGTTATCTAGCCATCTTAAGTTATCAGCAGCTTGATCAGCAGCTTTTGGTCCTTCCCAATCAGCAAAAGTACTTACTGAAGAAGATTGTCCAATTTCGTAAACCGTTCTTTCTGGGTCAATAATGTAAACAGTAGGATAATAACCTAAAGCATATGCTTGCGCTACTGAACCTTGCTCATCATGTACCATTGGATAAGAAATACCATCAGTCCAATCACCGTAAGTATTAGAACCTGTACCAAGAACATCTGCCAATGTAGTAGAAGTAGATGATTCAATAGCAATAACTACCATTGAGTTATCTCCATCAGGACCATGAGTCGTGTGTAAATCTTCTAATACATGAGTTTGGTGATAAGTCCAACATGGTCCACACCAAGTTGCAAATAAATCGATAACTACAGTTTTACCTTCATCTAAGTATGTATAAAGATTGTGTTCTGTACCATCCAAATCTGTGATAGTGAAATCTGGAGCATATCTCCCCTGTTGTAATTGTCCAAAAGACAAAGTACTTGCAGCTATTGCAAGAAAGCTAAGTAGTCGTTTTTTCATAGTATTTTTTATTGTTAGACATCCTAATTTACGGATATTAAACTTAGCTATCAATTGAACAATAATGATTTTTGCCCTACGATTACATTTTGTAGATCAAATACTTAGTTCTTTTCAACATAAATTCGTCTACTTGTATTTGATAAGCTTCTTTGATTTGATTCATTTGATAACCCTTGCTAATCCATAAAGAAAGACTATCTGTACCTGCAAGTAGATTAATAAAGTTATTCTTCAGAAAATAGTCTTCCTTAGTATTACTTGATTCATATGCATCTATTAAATAAGACCAATTGATTCCTTCCAATGAATCCATTCTTTCCAATCTTAAGTCAGCTCCATTACACTTCTTATTTTCATGTTTTGGGTATTTAGAATAACCTGGCTTTGAAACTGGAGTAAAGTTGAACTTCTGATTTTCAAGATTAGGAGCGCCATAAACTTGAAAAGGAAAATCAGTACCCCTACCCACAGAAACAGTTGTTCCCTCAAAAAAACATAGACTTGGATATAGTTTAACAGATTGAACATTTGGAAGATTTGGAGATGGTGGAATTTCTAAAGAATCCCATGTTCCTCTATTATAGTTCAAAACCGGAATGACTTTAAGATCACACTGAACAGAATCTTTCAACCAATACTCCCCATTAATCATTTTACCATACTCACCTATTGTCATTCCATATACAACAGGGACTGGATGCATACCTACAAAAGACTTAAACTCCTTTTGCAATACAGGTCCATCAACATAGCCATCATGAATATTTGGTCTATCTAACAAAAGCACAGTGATACCATTTTCTGCAGCAGCTTCCATTACATAATGCAGTGTAGATATATAAGTATAGAATCTGACTCCAACATCCTGAATATCGAAAACGATTACATCAACACTATCTAACCATTCTTTCTTTGGCTTCTTGTACTTTCCATGCAATGAATAAATAGGAAGCCCCGTATTCTTATCTACTCCATTCTCTACAGAAGCACCTGCATCATGATCTCCTCTAAAACCATGCTCTGGAGCAAAGACACATTTCAAATTAATACCAACACCTAGTAAAGTATCTACCAAGTGAACACCATTTAAAACCGATGTTTGATTCGAAACAACTGCTACCCTTTTTCCTTTTAGTTCAGTTGACCATTCAGCAATCTGATCAATCCCTAAAGCAACTTCTTTTATTTCATTAGCCGAATCTTGCTTTTCTTCAGGTTTTACCGAATTGTTTGTACAGGAAACAAATATTAAAATGTTAGTGACAGAAAAAAGTAAAAACTGGATTAGCTTCATGTTTAATTATATTGTTTAAGTATCTTGGAAATCGCTTAGCAAATATACTGATTTGAGTTTCGAACGATTTATAGCAAACAGGTTAAAAAGTACGGGAGGAAGTAATTTCTCTAAACCGATTATATCCATAGCAACTTGGGGAATTGCTCTTGGTATATGCGTTATGATTATCACTTTAAGTATTGTTAAAGGCTTTCAAGGAACAGTAAGTGATAAAGTACTAAACTTCAATGCTCCTTTAAACATTAGTAAAATCACATCCTCTGATGCTTATGAAACGCCTCCTATTCGATCTGATTATCAATTCTTAAAGGATAGCAGTAAACTTCCTTTTGTAAAGAACATCCAGGCATATGCTAATAAAGCTGGTGTTATTAAGTCCGGTAAAGATATTCATGGAATAGTTTTAAAAGGAATATCTCAAAACTATGATCAAAGTTATTTAGCATCTTGTTTGAATGAAGGTCGGGTTCTTAATCTTGATTCTGGAAAGAGAGAGATTCTGATATCCAATAAACTAGCTGCATTAAGTGGTAAAAAAGTGAATGATAAAATCAAGCTCTTTTTCATTAGTCAAAACAAAATGACAGGAACCTTCCAACAGAGAATGTATCCATTTACCATTGTCGGATTATATAACAGTGGTTTAAGCGATGATTTTGACAAACGATTCATGATATGCAATATTAAATATGTTCAGAAATTGAATTATTGGGATAGTTCAATGGTTGGAGGGTTTGAGATTTCTTTAAAGAGCATTCATCCAAGTTTATCTGAAAGTAATGCTTACCACTTTGAAAGACCTTTAAGCGCTAGCTATTTGAATGATTTTTCCTTTATAGATTTTGCCAAAGAAGAGCTGTATGATGAACATTACGAAGAACTAAGTCAACTTAAAGTAACTACCGTAATGGATCGTTATCCTCAAATATTCGATTGGTTAAAGCTATTTGACACACATATTGTTACTATAATAACGATTATTGTAATCATCTCTATTATAAATATGATTGCGGTGTTATTCATTTTACTCATTGAAAAGACATCGTTCATAGGTATCCTTAAAGCTCTTGGAGCTAATTCAAAATCTATTCAGAAAATATTTATTTATCAATCAGCTGCAATTATAACGAAAGGACTTATTTACGGGAATATACTGGGTATAGGCTTATGCTTGTTGCAGTACTTCTTTCATTTAATAAAATTAGATGAATCAGTTTATTACATTAAATACGTCCCAATTCAAATCAATTGGTTAATGGTTGTTTTCATCAATATCATTACCCTTTTTGCATGTTTACTTTCCCTCATACTCCCATCTAAATACATATCCAAGGTATATCCTTCTAAAAGTATCCGCTTTAACTAGAATTATCTAAGTAGATTCTCTATTTTTGACAGGAATAATTACTCTATAAAATGGATATAAAAGAAAACATTTTAGAAACTATTGGTAATTCACCATTGGTTAAAATCAATAAGATTACTTCTGAAATTAAAGCAACTGTTGTAGCTAAACTTGATTTCTTCAACCCAGGAAATTCTATTAAGGATAGAATCGCACTTCAAATTATTGAAGACGCTGAAAAGAATGGGAACATTAAACCTGGAGGAACTATAATTGAAGGTACTTCCGGAAATACAGGAATGGGACTTGCATTGGTTTGTATCGCTAAAGGATATAAACTTATCTGTACTATGCCAGATAAGCAATCTAAAGAAAAGATTGACATTCTAAGAGCAATGGGTGCTGAGGTTGTGGTAACACCTACTAACGTTGAACCAGAGGATCCAAGATCATATTATTCAGTTGCAAAGAGATTGAGTGAAGAAATTCCTAATTCATACTACCCTAACCAATACGACAACCTTTCTAACAGATTGGCTCATTACAAGTCAACTGGGCCTGAAATCTGGGAACAAACAGAAGGAAAAGTAACTCATGTTGTAGTGGGAGTTGGAACTGGAGGTACTATCTCTGGAACTGCTAAATACTTAAAAGAACAGAATCCTAACATTAAAATGTGGGGAATCGATTCATACGGATCTGTTTTCAAAAAGTACCACGAGACTGGTATTTTCGATGAAAATGAAATCTACTCTTATTTAACAGAAGGTATTGGTGAAGACATCTTACCTAAGAATGTTGAATTTGATCTTATTGATAAGTTCGAAAAAGTAACAGATAAGGAAGGAATGTTAATGACTAGAAGATTAGCTCGTGAAGAAGGTATGTTCGTGGGTAATTCTGGTGGTTGTGCAGTTCAAGGTTTGTTACAACTTAAAGATGAATTAAAAGAAGACGATCTAGTTGTTGTTATTATGCATGATTCTGGGTCAAGATATGTTGGTAAGATATTCAACGATGACTGGATGAGAGAAAGAGGTTTCTTGGATGCTGATAAAACAAAGGCAATTGACTTAGTTCAAGATCATTTAGATAAAAGGTTAATGAAGGTAGCACCAACAGATAAATTATCTGTAGCTCTTGAATTAATGACAAAGTATGACATCTCTCAAATCCCGGTAATTGATAATGCTAATAACGTTGGATCACTGGATGAGCGTCATATCTTCCCTGATATTTTAGCTAATCATGATATTAAAAATGATGATGTAGCTATGCATATGAAAGAAGCATTTCCAGTTGTAGAAGCTAACACTCCTATCGAAGAGGTATCAACTATGATTACCAAAGAAGTAGGTGCTGTTTTGGTTAAAACAACGGATAATGATGATGTTCATATCATCACAAGACATGATGTTATCAAGGCAGTAGGAAAATAATGCCTTCATACATTGATCAAATAGGAAATGCTATCCATCTTGAAAAAGTGGATAGCATTCTTTCTTTAGTGCCATCTCAAACGGAGTTATTGTACCACCTAGGTCTTGAGGATAAAGTTGTAGGAATCACTAAGTTCTGCATCAAGCCTGAAAAATGGTTTAGAAGTAAAACAAGAATTGGTGGAACTAAATCTTTAAACCTGGACTTAATCCGATCACTTCAACCCGATTTAATTATTGGTAACAAAGAAGAAAACAATCAAGTCGAAATTGAACAATTAATAAGCGAAGGATTTAATGTTTGGATGTCGGACATCTACACAGACGATGACAATCTCGCAATGATTCGTTCACTTGGAGAAATATGTAACGTAAGGCCTGCGGCCAACAACATGGTAGATCAATTGACAAGTAAACCAGTTGTTTTCCCAAAGATTGACCTAAGTGTATGTTACTTCATTTGGAAAGATCCTTACTTCATTGTAGGCAACCATAATTACATCAACTTCAACTTGAATAAAATTGGTCTTAACAACGCAGCTGAGCATATTAATCGGTATAAAGAAATAAGTGTTGAGGAAATTCTTAACCTTAAAGCTGATTATTACTTATTCTCATCAGAACCCTACCCTTTTTCAAGTAAACATTTGTCAGAATTAGAATCTGTTTTCGGAAAAGGAAAGTGCATTTTAGTAGATGGAGAAATGTTTTCGTGGACAGGTTATCGTCCAGTTCTTGCATTAGAATACTTCTCCAGTTTTCTAGAAGAATTAAAGCATAATCTGTAAAACAAAAAAAGGCCCTGAATGTCAGGACCTTTTAATATAAACAGTTGGATCTTTTAGATCATTTCAACACTTCTAGAAATAAACTCAGACAAGTCTTTACCTTTCAATAAACCTTGAGATAACAATGCTAAATCAGTAGCTTGTTTCGCAAGTTTTGATTGTACACTTTCATCTGATTCATTTAAAATCTTTGAAATCAAAGGATGATTATTGTTGATTACTAAGTTGTAAGACTCAGGTAATCCTCCCATCATCATTCCACCACCACCAGTCTTCTGCATTTCCATCATTCTTCTCATGAATTCAGGTTGCGTAATCTGCATTGGCTGATCCTTTTCAGATAAAGCTTCAAATGAAACATTGAACTTTTGAGCATCTACCTGATTCTCGATTACTGGCTTTAATTTTTCTTCTTCTTCCTTAGATAGTTTAGAGATACTTTCTTCGTCCTTAGAAATAAGCTTTTCAATTGTATCTCCATCAACACGTGTGAAAGAAACATCTGTATTTGATTGCTCTAACTTGTTTACGATATGAGAAGCTAACGGAGAATCCATTAACACCACATCATAACCTTTGTTCTTAGCGTTTTCAATATACGTATGATGAGCATCAGCATCGTTTGTATACAATACCACCTGCTTTCCATCTTTGCTTGTTTGATTATCCTTAACCTTCGCTAAATAATCTTCTAAAGTGTAATACTTATTATCTATTACAGACTTATATAAAGCAAATTTAGAAGCCTTCTCATTGAACTTATCATCAGTTAATACTCCGTATTCAACGAATACTTTGATGTCTTCCCATTTCGCTTCAAAATCGTCTCTTTCTTTTCTGAACATTTCGTCTAACTTATCAGCAACTTTCTTTGTGATATGGTTAGAGATCTTTTTAACGTTACCGTCAGCTTGTAAATAAGACCTAGAAACATTTAACGGAATGTCTGGAGAATCAATAACACCATGTAATAATGTTAAGAATTCTGGAACAATTCCCTCTACTGAATCAGTAACATAAACTTGGTTACTGTATAATTGAATCTTGTTCTTTTGAACCTCAATATTCTCTTTCAACTTAGGGAAGTAAAGTACCCCAGTTAAGTTAAAAGGATAATCCACGTTTAAGTGAATATGAAATAACGGCTGATCAAAAGTTGATGGATATAACTCTCTGTAGAAATTATTGTACTCTTCATCACTTAATGAAGATGGAGACTTTGTCCAAACTGGAGCAGTATTGTTGATGATATTATCAACTGTAGTCTTCTCTTCTTTTGCATCTTCTCCTTCACCAATTGTATTCGTCTCTTCCTTAGTTCCAAACTTAATTTCAGTTGGAAAGAACTTACAATACTTCTCTAATAATGAAGAGATTTTATATTCTGATAAATACTCTTTAGCATCATCAGAAACATGAAGAATAATATCCGTTCCTCTTTCTGTTTTCGTTCCTTCAACCAGATCATAATCAGGATTTCCTTCACATGTCCAATGAGCTGCTGGTTCATCTTTAAAAGACTTAGAGATAACCTCTACTTTATCAGATACCATGAATGCTGAAAAGAACCCTAGACCAAAGTGTCCGATAATTCCATCTGCTTTGTCTTTATACTTTTCAACAAACTCTTCTGCACCAGAGAAAGCAATCTGAGCGATATACTTCTCTACTTCTTCCTTTGTCATTCCAATTCCATTATCTGAAATTGTAATTGTTTTTGCTTTTTCGTCAAGCTTTACTTCTACTCTTAAATCTCCTGCATCACCTTTTAACTCACCTGTTAATGCTAAGGTTGATACTTTTTTACAAGCATCAGAAGCATTACTCACTAGCTCTCTTAAAAAGATCTCTTGATCTGAATACAAGAATTGCTTAATAATTGGAAAGATGTTTTCCGTCTGCACGTTAATTTTACCACTTGCCATATAAATGTTGTTTGTTTTACAATTTTCAATTGCTCTTTCAAACAGAATGCCATTTCGTTAAAAATGACAGTTTGTCTTTTGACGCATAGCAATATGACAGTTCATATTTAAACTGAATAAAATCATAAGGCTTTTTAAAGCCTTTGTTTGTTAAAATCAACTACAAAATCTCTATCAATTTCGTATCTTTGCATTCCGATTCTCGGACAATTAAAACGATTAGGAAATGGAGAGTACACTAAGTATACAAGTCGAAAAGACACAAAATTCTAGGTTAAGTCAAGTTGACTTTGATAATATTCCTTTTGGAAGAGTTTTTTCAGATCATATGTTTGTTACTGAGTTCAAAAATGGAGCTTGGACAAATTCATCTATAAAAGAGTATGGTAACTTAGAAATTACTCCAGCTTTAATTTCATTGCATTACGGACAGTCAGTCTTTGA
>CBFIFL010000042.1:0-24474 GCA_965661855.1 Flavobacteriales bacterium | reverse complement strand
TGGTTAGACCATTTAAACTCAAAAGGACCTTCACCTTTTAGGTTAAAAATTTCAACATTAACATCATTGATTTCATCTGTTTGATTATCAAATTTTAATTCTGCAGAGATCTGAGAAAATGAGATAAAACCAAGTGCAATAAATAAACTTGTAAGTAGTGTTTTCATTCTAAATATTTGGATCAAAAGTAAGTATTTAAGATTGACTTTCAATAAGGTGCATCATTTCAGCGATACCCTCTTTAAAGGTTTTCGGACTGAATCCTAAGTCTTGTTTAGCTTTAGAAATATCGAATCCTGTTTTCGGCGGTCTTTTAGCAGGTTGATTCAAGTCAGCTGAAGAAACTGGCGAAATATACTGATCATCTAAGTCAAAATATTCTACTATCTCCTCTACCCATTCATAAATCGATTTTGTTGTTTCTCCCGATATGTGATAAATCCCTTCTTTTTCTAACTCAGCTAGTTTGATACAGGCCCAAGCCAAATCACCAGCCCATGTTGGAGATCTAAACTGATCATTTATCACTTTGATATCTTGCTTATTCTCCAGACTTTTTTTCGTCCATAAAACTAAGTTTGAGCGACTCATGTTGTCTACCACACCGTAAACGATTATTGTACGAACGGTAGAGTATCGAATTCCATACTGTTCGCAAAGCTCTTCACCTTTCAGCTTTGATTCTCCATAATAGCTAACCGGATTTGGTTTATCCGTTTCCACATAAGGTCCGTCTTCACCGTCGAAAACAAAATCCGTGGAAACATTTACCAAATAGGCATCTTGAGACTTAACAGCTTTGATTATGTTTTCTGTAGCAACAACATTGATCTTCCAACACTCTTCTTTCTCTTGCTCACATTTATCAACGTTAGTCATTGCTGCAGTGTGAATAACCAAATCAGGCTGGATATCATTAAAAGCCTTTGATAAACTTTCTTCAGATGTTAAATCCAGCTGGACATAATTAATCCCTTCAGGCAAATTAAATCTACACTCACCTCTTGCAGAAGCGTAAACTTCATAATTGTTCTGATTTGCTAATTGCTTTACCACGTTTTGACCGAGTAAACCATTAGCTCCAGTGACCAATAACTTTTTCATGTTAATGTTTAATATTAAGGAGTCTTTTCAACTTACTAATTTGTTGATTATCTCCTAATGCGAATAATTTAGACCCTGAAGATAACAGGGTATTTGGAGCAGGGTTTATGATATATTCCCCGTTCATTGTTTTATAACCGATAATATTAGCACCACACAGGTTTCTAATATCTAAGTCTTGAATTGTCATTCCTTTGAAACTCTCCGGTAACTCATCAAACTTAATCTCTTCCAGATTAATATGCATGTTGTCTCTTGCCGATATAAAATCCCAGAATTCAACTATATCTGGCTTTGTTACCAAAGACGCCATGTGACCACCACCAATCTTATCAGGCATGATTACATTGTCAGCTCCGGCACGTCTTAACTTCTTATCTGAACCATCATCAGAAGCTCTTGTTATAATCTTCAATTTTGGATTCAAAACTCTTGAAGAAAGAACTACAAACAGGTTTGCTGAATCAACTGGTAACGTAGTTATTAAAGCTCTAGCATTATTGATTCCTGCTCTAATAAGTGTATCATCTTGAGTGGCATCTCCTTGAATTACTAAGTAATCAGGATATATCTCTTTGATTTGACGAACAGACTCTTCTGAATTCTCAACCAAAACAAACTTTGTCTTCTCACTATGAAGTACATGAGCGGACTGACTTCCGTTTCTTCCAAAACCACAAACAATAACGTGTCCACTTAGTTTTGTAATCTCCTGCTGTACCTTCATATCCTTAAAGTATAGTTTAAATTCGCCATCCACAATATAGGAAGTAATCACGGAAATTGCGTACGCAAAGGTACCGAAGCTTGTTATAATCAAGAAAGCCGTGAATATTCTACCGGTATCTGATAAGTGCTGTACTTCTGCAAAACCCGTTGTTGAAATCGTAATGATTGTCATGTAAAAGGCATCCAAAAGTGTAAAGCCTTCTTCAATAGATAAAAAACCAACAACGCCAACACATACTATTAATAGTAACAGCGATACTGCAATGATGATTTTTTTAAAACGACCGATATGAAACAAAGTACTAAGCTTTAATGGTTATAGATCCCAAATTCTTTTTTTCCTAAATCCTTTGATCATATCCTTGTGCTCGAGAGCAAATGCCATAATTAGATATAACAATACCGGTGATCCAACCGCTAAAAAAGAAACGTAAATAAAATACACCCTAACTCTACTGGACTTAACACCTAATTTATCAGCCCACCACTGACAAACCCCAAAGAACTGGACTTCTGTTTGCTTTCTTATTTTGGTAATCAATTTTTGCATCTTTTAATATGGATCTTCCGACTCTACAAGATAAACATTTATTCCTAGAACAATATTGTTTATCCAATTGTAGAATTGCTTGTCCGTCCCACAATGAACGAATATCAACACCTCTTTTACTCCATGCCTTAACGATAGAATTTGATTCGGGTTTCAGACTCATTAGCTCTTCTAAAAACTCACTGCTACATTCTTGCTTTTTTATAGCCACGTATATTGGAATAAAAACATTGACCAGTAGAAGGTTTATCTTTTGATCGGTAAAGAATTGATTCTCCTTCATCAACCTTTTACCAAAGCCATAATGACCTTTCCAATAGTCAGAATCGCAATTCAATAGTATTTCCTGAATGGTCTCCAATGAAAAACTATCCATAAAGGATTGCCATGAATGTAAATGATGATGTACAAAAGAACTTAAAAAGCCAATTACTCGATTTGGGTGATTATAAACTCTCACTCCACCTCTATTCCATAGACTACCACTGATATTATCAATTTGATATTTCCGCTTAATATGATCGTATTCTCTTTTTAGCGATAGATAATATTCATCTCCTTCAACAGCTTCCAACATCCCTGCTGAACCAAATAAATAGGATGAGACTTTATCCGGTCTGGATCGTATTTGTAGTAAATCTCTTATCTGGATCTTCTCAACCCAATCCTCCATTAATGAAGCATTCGAAAAAGACAAATGCTTGGCTAGTGTATGCAACAAGGTTTTAGACCAGCAATAGTTCTTACGCTCTTTCAAGTCTCGAATCACCTTTACTTTTTCTTCTAAACGCTCAATAAATAGACTATCTAAAAAGGATAAACGATTAAGACTTGTCATTTCCTGTATTACCTCACCGCAAACTCCTTTATTTTGTTTAAAATCCTCTAAATGGAGTTTGGTTAAATAGCTCTTATTTAAAACTTCTTTTAAAGCAATTGTTTCCATTCCTCCTCCTGATTGAAGAAAAACATCTTTATCATGCTCTAAAACAACATGGAGAATTACGTTATCGTAATTGGAATCATTTTGGTGTCCGTGATAATTCCACATGGATGATTTTATGTGTAATTCGATGCTTCCGTGAAATTCTAAGCCATCAATCTGAATATTAGCTTGAAGAAAATCAGGACCTCCATGGATATTCATTGTTCCGGGATCAATTATTTGGATTCGTTTTCCGGAAACTGATCTTAGGTTTTTAAGATCAATCAGTTGCTCCTTCCAAAGAAATTGGAAGAATTTTTCATCTATTATCATCTGAGTTTATATAAAAAATGCGAGGGGGTTAGTCTCGCATTTTAGTTTATTATTTCATCTTAGCCCTCACATGAACGGCCATATCTTGTTGTAAAAGTTTTGCTTGCTCTGCAGCCTTATCTGCGAAATCTAATCCGTCTCCTGCATAAATAACTCCTCTTGATGAATTTACTAACAAAGCACAATCTTCGGTCATTCCATAATTACAAACGTCTTCTAAAGATCCTCCTTGAGCTCCAACACCTGGAATCAATAAAAAACTATTCGGAACAATGTTTCGAATCTTTTCTAACATATTGGCTTGAGTTGCTCCAACCACATACATCATGTTCTCTTCATTTCCCCACTCCTTGCTTTTCTCTAATACTTTTTCAAACAGGTAATGTTGTTGACTGTCCGTTCTTTCGAACTGAAAATCCATCGCTCCTGGATTAGAAGTTAATGCCAATAGTATCACCCATTTATCTTCGTACTTATAAAAAGGCGTTACCGAGTCATTCCCCATATATGGAGCTACAGTAACAGAGTCAAAACTCATCTCTTCAAAGAAAGCACGAGCATACAAACCAGAAGTATTTCCAATATCCCCACGTTTTGCATCTGCAATCGTGAAAATATCCTTTGGAATATAATCCAAAGTCCTCTGAAGACTTTGCCATCCCTTAACTCCATGCGCTTCATAAAACGCTAAGTTCGGCTTATAAGCTACAGTAAAATCCTTTGTAGCATCAATAATGGCTTTATTGAATTCAAAGATTGGATCTTCTGTATCCAATAAATGCTTCGGTATCTTATTAATATCGGCATCTAAGCCAACACATAAAAAAGACTCCTTATTCTTTATTTGAGCTATTAAATCTGACCTTTTCAATTTCTTCGATTTATATCAAGTTCTCTTCACCTTCTTTCATCTTCTGAGCATTATTCTCAGTGATCAAAGCATTACTTACCTCTTCTAAATCTCCATCAACGATTGCCGATAAGTTATATAAAGTCAAGTTAATTCGGTGGTCTGTCACCCTTCCTTGAGGATAATTATATGTTCTAATTTTTGCTGATCTATCCCCACTTGAAACCAAAGACTTTCTAGTGATGGCATCTGCTTCATTTTTCTTTTGAAGCTCCATATCATAAATCCTTGATCTAAGAACCTTTAAGGCCTTGTCAAAGTTTTTATGCTGTGACTTTTGATCCTGACATTGAGCAACAATACCTGTAGGTAAGTGAGTTAAACGAACTGCTGAATAAGTCGTGTTTACCGACTGTCCTCCAGGACCAGAAGAACAGTATAAATCCTTTCTAATCTCATTCATATTAATCTCTACATCAAACTCTTCAGCCTCTGGTAAAACCATTACTGTAGCGGCTGATGTGTGCACTCTACCTTGAGTCTCTGTTTGAGGTACTCTTTGAACACGGTGAACACCTGATTCAAATTTAAGTACTCCATATACATCTTGACCGTTAATGTTCAAAATGATCTCTTTATAACCTCCTGATGTCCCTTCTTGAAAATCCACCACTTCAACTCTCCAACCTCTCTTTTCCGCATACTTCGTATACATTCTGTATAGGTCTCCTGCAAAAATACTTGCTTCATCACCTCCAGTACCTGCTCTGATTTCCATCTGAACATTCTTGGCATCTTCAGGATCTTTAGGAATTAAAAGAACATTGATCTCTTCTTCTAACTCTGTCTTCTCTTTTTCTAGATCTAAAAGCTCTTCCTTAGCCATTTCTTTGAACTCAGGATCTTCTTCTGTTTCAATTACTTCTTTAGAAGAAGCAATATTATCTGTTACGTTTTTATACTTTTTGTAAGCCTCAACAACCTCTTCAAGATCCTTGTATTCCTTACTTAGTTTCACGTATTTCTTTTGATCAGCGATAACATCCGGACGAGTAATTTGTTCTCCAACTTCCTCCCAACGGTTCTTTATCCCTTCTAACTTATCTAACAACATACTCTCTTAATATTTAAATACTCCCTTATCAGACTTAATCGTTAATTCAGTCTTTTCAGAAGCTTCTACTCTACCAATAATTTTCCCTTCAACGTTAAACGATGCAGCTATATCAATTATTTGTTGAGCCTTTGATTCATCAACATACAACTCCATTCTGTGTCCCATATTAAACACCTTGTACATTTCACTCCATGGTGTGTTAGATTCTTTTTGAATCAAGTCAAATAATGGAGGCACATCAAACATATTATCCTTAACAACATGCACATTCTCCACAAAATGAAGAACCTTAGTTTGAGCTCCACCAGAACAGTGAACTATACCATCTATTTCACCTGACATTTGAGTCAAGATCTCTTTGATGATTGGACCATATGTTCTTGTCGGAGACAACACTAATTTACCTGCATCTAAAGACGCGTTTTCAACTTTATCAGTTAACTTCTTTGTTCCACTATAAACTAAATCAGAAGGAACCTGTGGATCAAAACTTTCAGGATACTTTTCCATCAAGTACTTTCCAAAAACATCGTGACGAGCAGAAGTTAATCCGTTACTTCCCATCCCTCCGTTATATTCCTTTTCATAAGTCGCTTGACCATAAGAAGCCAAACCAACAATTACATTCCCTGGTTTGATGTTATCGTTAGAGATTACATCACTTCTTTTCATTCTAGCTGTTACAGTAGAATCAACGATGATTGTTCTAACTAAGTCACCTACATCAGCTGTCTCTCCACCAGTCAAGTAAACAGAAATCCCCTGATCTCTTAGGTCAGACAATAATTCTTCTGTTCCATTAATGATAGCAGAAATCACTTCCCCAGGTACTAAATTTTTATTTCTTCCAATTGTAGAAGAAACCAAAATATTATCCGTTGCTCCAACACAAAGTAAGTCATCAATATTCATGATTAAAGCATCTTGAGCGATACCTTTCCAAACACTAATATCTCCCGTCTCCTTCCAGTACATGTATGCCAATGAAGACTTTGTACCAGCACCGTCAGCATGCATAACAATGCAGTGCTCTTCACTACCCGATAAAATATCCGGAACTATCTTACAAAAAGCCTTTGGAAATAGGCCTTTATCAATATTCTTAATTGCTTCGTGAACATCCTCTTTTGATGCTGAAACCCCTCTTTGACTATATCTTAAATCTGTCATTCTATATAATGTAAAAAGCATCCCAAAGATCGGGATGCTTTTTAAGTTTTACAATATCGTTTACTAATTATTCCCAGCCTTCTTTTTAGCCGAAACGTAATCATATCCAGTAATAGTGAACTCTGTTCTACGGTTGAACTGATGAGCCGCCATTTGAAGATCTCTAGAACCTAAAGATTTAATGAAAGACTCAGATAATGTATCTCCAATTTTGAAGCTACCATCATACTTCACTTTGAACTGCTTGCAAATACCTTTGATATCTTTTTCATTCGCTTTTGTAATTTTTCTTGGAGCTGCCTCCCCCATTCCTTGACGTTCTAATCGCTCTACTTCGATACCTTTTTCCTTTACCAAGTAAGCTACAACAGAATTAGCTCTACCTTGAGATAGTCTCTGGTTGTTTGCATCAGTACCTCTAAAATCGGTATGAGAGAAGATCTTAATAGTCATGTTCTCATTTCTCTTAAGAATAGCTACTAAACCATTCAAGGCAATTTTAGACTCTGGTAATAATGTCGTATCTGCTGTTTTGTATAGTACGTTAGGTAAAGCAATAGCCTCGATTGGAATAACTTCTAACTCAATTTCTAAAGCAAATGTCTTTGACTCTTCCACTCCTACCGTTGAAAGCATCTTCGCATCAGAAGCAAAATACTTTTGCTTGTTTTGCTTGTTCTTTGCATCATTCTTAGCTCCTACAGTATAGTTTGCATTTGGTGTTAACTTTTCGAAAGTATAAGCTCCAGCATCATCTGTTACTACTTCAAAAGTAGAACCATCTGAACCAACCAATTTAACCGTTGTGTTAGGTAGAACTTCTTTAGTCTCCATGTCTCTTACAACACCTTGAACAGCAAAAACCAACTTAGGCAATACAAAACTGTAAATATCTAAACTTCCTTTTCCTCCTGCTCTTGAAGAAGCTAAGAAACCTCTTTCTTTAACATCTTCGAAAATGATAGAAACATCATCTCCTTCTGAGTTAATAGGACTCTTCATGTTTACAACTGGTCCCCAACCTTCGTTAGCAGCTTCCACTTTAAAGATGTCATATCCACCCATTCCCATGTGTCCGTTAGACGAGAAGTATAAAGCTCCATCAGCATGACTGAAAGGATACATTTCATTCGAGCTAGTGTTAATTTGTGGTCCTAAGTTCTCAGGAGCCATAAACTTCTTCTCTCTTCTGTTGTATTCTGCTTTCCAGATATCGTAACCACCATATCCACCTTCCATTTTTGCAGCAAAGTAAATCACTTTACCATCTTTAGAAAGATTTGGGTGAGCCATGTTCACAGAATCTAACATGATTACTTTTTCAGCTTCACCATATGCAGCAGCACCTTTTTTTCTAGCAGAATAGATATAACAGTATCCTTCTCCTTTTTTTCCAGGAATCTCACACTTCGTGAAGTATAACGTTGATTTTCTAGCATCGAAAGCTGGTCCACCTTCAGACTCTTTTGTGTTAACAGACTCTTCAAAAGGAGCCGTTGATGGCTTAGACCATTTTCCTTTTCTATCTAATTCAGTTGAATATAAATCTGGAGTTGCTTGTCCTGTTTTCTCAGACTCACTTTCTCCTTGAGCTCCTGATCTACTTGACGAGAAAACTATTTTGTTATTTTTCTTACTTGCATATGCTGGTGCCACATCATGTGACTTAGAGTTTAGCATAGCCATGTTAGTCACTTTATATCTTTGTGGTTCAGCTTTCCATTTGATTGACAACTGACAAGATTTTGCTCCATTAGAACCTCTTTTATCTGTTGGTTCAGCTTCCTTATATGAATTAAAGTGTACTAAAGCATCTTCATATTTACCAATACTCTTGTTTGCTTCACCCAAATACAAATAAACAATTGGGTTTTCTTCCGCATACTTATAGCTTACACATTTATCAAAAGAACGAATAGCTCTTTTCATTTGCTTTGTTTCATAATAGCACAATGCCATTCTGTATGTAATCTCAGCTTTTTGTGCTTTATCCTTCGTTTTAGAATAAGCTGCTTTGTACTCATCTATAGCTGCAAAGTAATTATTAGCATCATACAGTGGGTCTGCTTTCTTAGTGAATTTGTTTAATTCTTGAGCCTTGATAGACAAAGACGCAAGTAATACGAAAACCAATGATAAAAGCTTAAAATGTGTCATAATTATAATTTGATAACCGTAGTTATACTAATTTCGATTGCCTAAGATAAGGAATTTTGAGCAATGTTGAAAGGACTTAAAAGCGATTCCCAAATAGCTTTTAGGGCAAATCTTAAGTGTCTGAAATTTTCGCAGTTTAGACAACTGATCAAATAAAAGAGTCGAGAACAAAAAAGGCCGTCACACGACGGCCTTTTTAAAGTATTTCAATTAGATATTAGTTCAAAAACAACATCTCTCTGTATTTCGGCAATGGCCAAATACTATCGTCAATTGTTTGCTCTAACTTATCTACGTGATATCTAATCGTATCGAAATGACATAACACTGTATCACAGTATGCTTTTGCTTGCTTAGAAGGATCTTCAATTACGTTTGCCTTCTTTCTTGCCTCAACCATTTCATGAACAGTATTTTTCACTACCTCGATATGCTTAGACAAGTCTTTAATTGTATCAATTTGAGTAGCTCCTAAAGATTTGTAATCAGACCCTAAAATATCCTTTAAACCTTGAACATTCTGAATCAAAGTATTTTGATACTTAATTGCCGTTGGAATAATGTGATTAATTGCTAAATCTCCTAAGACTCTTGCTTCGATTTGAATCTTCATTACGTACTGCTCACAAGCAATATGATGTCTTGACTCAATCTCAACCTCAGTGAATACACCTAGGTTTGTATAAAGGTCTTTTACTTTATCAGTGATTAAGAAATCTAAAGCGTAAGGAGTCGTTTTTTGGTTCGATAATCCTCTTTTCTCAGCTTCTTCAACCCATCCATCAGAATAACCATCTCCTTCAAATCTAATTCTCTTTGTTTCAATAATGAAGTTCCTGATTACATCAATAATCGCCTCATCTTTCTTTAAACCAGAATTTATCTTAGCATCCACTTCTGCCTTAAACGTTCTTAATGTCTTAGACACCATCGAGTTTAATGCAATCATGGTTTGCGCACAGTTTGCAGAAGAACCAGTAGCTCTTACTTCAAACTTATTACCTGTAAAAGCGAAAGGAGAAGTTCTATTTCTATCTGTATTATCTAATAGAATTTGAGGAATCTTAATGATATCTAATTTCAACTCTGTTTTCTCAGTAGCTGACATTTTACCTCCTTTTGTTCTAGCTTCAATATCATCTAAAACTCTTGTTAATTCAGATCCAATGAATACTGAAATAATTGCAGGAGGAGCTTCATTTGCCCCTAATCTATGATCATTACTTGCTGATGCAATGTTTGCTCTTAATAAATCATCATAATCATGAACCGCTTTAATTGTAGAAACAAAAAATGCTAAGAACTGTAATGCTGATTTTGGATTCTTTCCTGGTGATAATAAGTTAACCCCAGTATTTGTTGAAAGACTCCAGTTGTTGTGCTTTCCAGATCCATTCATTCCAGCGTATGGCTTCTCATGAACCAATACTTTGAAATGGTGTCTCTTAGCAACTTTAGACATAAGGTCTACCAACAATTGGTTATGATCAACTGCAACAGAACACTCCTCAAAAATTGGAGCAAATTCAAACTGCGTTGGCGCTACCTCATTGTGTCTTGTTTTAACAGGAATAGATAATTTATAACATTCCCTTTCAAGATCCTTCATGTAAGCTAATGCTCTATCAGGAATAGTTCCAAAATAATGATCATCTAACTGCTGATTTTTAGCAGAACCATGACCGATCAGTGTTCTACCTGTTAAAGCTAAATCAGGTCTTGCATGATACATCGCATCATCTACTAAAAAGTATTCTTGCTCCCAACCTAAAGTTGTGTTAACCTTAGTCACGTTTTTATCAAAGTATTTACATACTTCAGTAGCGATATCATCAATTGACTTTAACGCTTTCAATAATGGCGCTTTATAATCTAAAGCCTCACCTGTGTATGCAACAAAAATAGTAGGGATACATAAAGTATTATCGATAATAAATGCTGGAGATGTTGGATCCCATGCAGTATATCCTCTTGCTTCAAAAGTATTTCTAATTCCTCCGTTTGGAAAAGAAGATGCATCTGGTTCTTGTTGAACTAATTGAGAACCTTCAAATTTCTCCATTGCTCTTCCTCCTGAAGTAGGCTCAAAGAATGCATCATGCTTTTCAGCAGTCGCTCCTGTTAAAGGCTGAAACCAGTGAGTATAGTGCTTAGCACCTCTCTCCATAGCCCAAACCTTCATAGAAGAGGCTACATCATCAGCAATCTTTCTATTGATTCTTGTACCATTCTCCATCGCGTCAACAACGCTGTCAAATGACTCCTCAGATAAATAAGTTCTCATCGTGTCAATGTCAAATACATTTTCACCATAAAACTCAGATACTTTTCTACTGTCATCTTCCAATTGAACTGGAACTCTTGACATTACTTTTTCTAAAGCTGTAATTCTAATACTCGACATTTGAACTGTTTTTTTTTGCAAGATAAGACATCTCATCGGGTCAATGCAAAATAAAATATAATTTTTTCAACAACACCCCCTAAAAAACCAGTATAAAAATCAATTTATTGTTAAGAAAGCATTTTACACCCCCTGAAAAACCATGAAGTACGAGAAAAGAACATACAAACAAGTCAAAAAGACTCCTTTCCACCTGTTAATACTCAATGTTCGAATGCTTAGTGGAAGAATTAAGAATGATATAGCAAGCATCCACACCATTTCATTTGATAGAACGGAAGTATTAAACTCAACTTCCTTAACCATTGGTGTTAAACCAAGAATACATAGTATGTTGAATATATTAGATCCTATTAAGTTCCCGATGGAAATATCCGTCTCTTTTCTAAAGGCAGCAATTGAAGATGTTGCTAATTCAGGCACACTGGTTCCAAAAGCAATAATTGTTGCACCAATAACACCGTCTGAAACATCAAAATACTTAGCCATATCAACTGCTCCATCTAACATCCAATCTGAACCAAATACCAAAGCAACACATCCAAGTACTGTAAAAAGGATAAAATATATAAATGGCTTATCTAATTCTACATCATCTTCTATTTCATCTGCATCGTTCCTTCTAGACCTTCTAATTGACCAAACAATGTATATCAATAGAATTGTGAACATAATTGCTCCTTCCCACCAATTAATAATTCCATCAAACATGAAAGCAAAAAGAATCAAACTGGAAAGCATCATGAAGTTCCAATCGACTCTTAACGTAGACCTTCTAACGGATATTGGAAAAATGATGCATGTAACACCTAATACCAAAGCAAGATTAGCAATATTTGATCCAACTACATTACCTATTGCAATGGCAGATCTTCCATCTAAAGCAGCACTAAGACTAACTAATAATTCTGGAGCAGATGTTCCGAAAGAAACAACCGTTAAACCTACAACTAATGTGGATACTTTAAACTTTAATGCAATTCCAACAGCACCTTTTACTAGAAGCTCTCCTCCTATAACAAGTGTTGCAAGTCCAAGAATTAAGATAAGAACCGAAGAAATCATTTCTTTCTTGCCTCTGAATTAATGGTTTGATTAATTTTTTGAATTGGTTTTTCTGCCTCGTTCATTCCACTACGGATCTCCTTCTGGATTTCACCGGTAGCATCTTTGAACTCTCTGATCCCTTTCCCTAATCCTCTGGCAAGATCAGGTAGTTTTTTCGATCCAAATAGTAGTAACACTAAAAATAAGACCAATAATATTTCAGAAAAACTAGGGGATAAAAACAACAATTCCATACCGCAAAGATATGGAATTGTTTTATTGTAGAATGTCTTTTAACTTTTTACAAGTCTTATTGCTTCTTCTTTTTTGCAAAATCAATAACGATTGGCGTTGCAACACATAAAGATGAATATGTTCCAGCCACTACACCAACTAATAATGCAAAGGCAAATCCTTGAACAGACTCAGCACCGAAGAATAAAATCATTACTAATACAACGATGATTGTAATAGATGTATTGAACGTTCTTGATAAAGTACTGTTCAATGCTTTATTCATCACTGGAGCCATATCCTTTTCTGGATTTAACTTCAAGTATTCTCTAATTCTATCAAATACTACTACGGTATCATTAATCGAGTAACCTACAACAGTAAGTATAGCTGCAATAAATGCTTGATTGATTTCCAATGAAATTGGTAAGAACTTATATCCTAAAGAGAATAAAGCCAATACGATTAATACATCATGGAAGATGGCTACTAATGCTCCAAGTCCAAACTCAGCCTTTCTAAATCTTACAGCAACGTATAAGAAAATGAATAGTAAAGCGATCAATAAAGATTGGAAAGCAGAAGCTTTAATATCATCAGCAATTGTAGGTCCAACCGATCTTGACTTAATGATTCCAACTTTACCTTCTGTATTTAACATAGAAGAATAAGCAAATTTCCCAAAGCTCATCTCTTCACTATAGAAAGACAATAACCCTTGGTGTAAAGCTTGTTCCACTTTTACGTTAGCATTCTCTTCGTTTGAGTTAACCATGAAGTCAGTCTTGATCATCACATCATTAACACCTGAAGATAAATACTTCACTTCTGGAGTACTTCCTCCTAAATGATCTTTCAATTGGCTACCAACATCACCAGTGATATCATTTGCCTTAACCGAATCGTCAAATCTTACAACGAAAGATCTTCCTCCTTCAAAATCAGGACCTAAATCGAATCCGATTGAAAAGATAGATATGATACCAATTACGATTACCAATAACGATCCTAAGTAAAACTTACGTCTTGACTTTACGAAATCAATCGTTGTATTCTGAAACCAAGACTTCGTAGTTGCTGAGATGAAAGAAATATCTTTCTTCTTAGCTAACATTCCTTCGAAAATCAATCTTGTGATTAGAATCGCACTGAACAATGAAGTTAGAATACCTATTACAAGTGTCTTAGCAAATCCTAAAATTGGACCTGAACCAAAATACCATAAGATTAAACCAGTAACAAACGTGGTAATGTTTGCATCTAAAATAGCAGTATATGCATGCTTATAACCATCTGTGATTGCTAATTTCAATCCTTTACCAGCATCTAACTCTTCTCTAATTCTTTCGAATATTAGAACGTTAGCATCCACCGACATACCAATCGTTAATACGATACCAGCTAAACCTGGAAGCGTTAATGAGATCGTAGGGAATGAAGCTAATACTCCTAAGATGAAGAACATGTTTACAACAAGTGCAACGTTTGCTACCCATCCAGCTCTTGAATAATAGAATGCCATGTATAATAACACCCCAATTAAAGCTACAATGAACGAAATTAAAGATTTTTGAACTGCTTCAGCTCCTAATGAAGGACCTACAACAGACTCATCAACAATCTTTACTGGAGCAGGGAATCTACCTGCTTTAAGAACAGTAGCTAATAAATCAGCTTCTGCCTTATCTCCTCCAACTGTAATTCTTGTACTACCATTTGGTATTTCTCCCTGCACCTCTGGTGCTGAATAAACTAAATCATCCAATACAATAGCAATACATCTTTTAGGATTTTGTGCAGCAGCCTCTCTTGTAATATCAGCCCAGATACTTGCTCCTTCAGCAGTCATATCTAAACTTACAATTGGCGTACCTTGATCGTAATCAGAAACTGCATTCTTAACGATATCTCCTTCTAATGGAGCTGAACCGTCAGGGTTAGTCACCTTGATCGCGTATAAACCGATATTATTGTTCGATGATACATCATCAGAACTCTCTACTTTATTCTCCCATAAAAACTTAAGCGTTCTTGGTAAGATCGTTCTTACTGAAGGCATGCTTAAATATTTATTTACTAAAGCTGTATCTCTTTCTCTAACTGCACCAATAGCTCTGTATGGACTATTAGCATAAGCTTGAATACTTGTTTTAAAAGCTCCTTTAGCTCCTCCGAATAAAACATCTAAAGGATCTCCAGCAATAGTTTCATTCAAGGCAGTCTCATCAGAAAACACATCTTCAACGGAATCAGTCTTTTCAGCTTTAACAGTATCAACAACATCATCTTTCCAATTTAATACTGCTCTTAATTCTTGGTTAGCTGCTACAATCTGAGGCATGATTTCATAAGAGAAATACACATCCCATAACTGCAGATTTGCAGAACCTTGTAATAATCTTCTAACTCTAGCTAAATCATGAACACCTGGTAATTCAATTTCAACTTTACCAGTTCCACCAATTCTTTGAATGTTTGGCTGAGCAATTCCGAATTGATTCACCCTAACTCTTAATACTTCAAAAGACTGAGCAACTGCTGCATCCGCTTTTTCAATTAAGTAGTTTACCACTACATCATTACTAGGATTCTGACCTATCTCTTCTAAAACTTCTGCAGATTGGAAGTAATCTATCATTTGAACACCTGGATCCACCTCCTCTAAAGATTCAGCAAAAACCTCAACGAAGTTTTCCTGACTATCTTTCATTTTCTCATCAGCAATAGCTATTGCCTTTGCGAATAAAGAATCTGAGGCATCAACTGCAACCTCCTTTAAAATATCTTTTAATGATACTTCTAAAGTAACATTAACACCTCCTCTAAGGTCAAGACCTAAATTGATCTCTCTCTTCTGAACATCCTTGTAAGTATACTCTGCAGGGAATGACATCACTGTCACTGACTTCATAGAGTCTATATACGCATTGTATTTTCCTTGATCACCCTGAGCGAATGCTTTAGCTTCTTTTCTTACTTCTACGGCTTTCCACGTAAATAGTAAATAGTACCCACAAACGATTGCTAGTAGAATAGCTAAGAACTTAACTGCACCTTTATTTGCCATTTATTCTTGATTTTTTCTGAACGCGCAAATATATATTAATAGTATCAATCCTCCAATTGCTTGATACATATAATGCTAATGTTAACATGTAATAAGCTCCTTTTGTCGACTATTCAACGATTTGAAGAGTGATTTGTTGAATTTCTTAACCTTAATCATTATTTTTCTTCCACCTAACTTAATCTATCCATGAAGTTTCTACTATATCTTTCCCTTTTATCTCTGTTTGTCGCGTCGTGCACAAGAGCGGGAGAAGGTGGATCAGCCATTTTAACTGTCAATGTTTTTGTAGACACTACAGGTAACCTTTGCACTGACTGTGAGGTTTACATTTATTATGGAGATAGTTCTTACCAATCAACTAATAAATATTCATACGATGACGAAGGTATTACTAATATCTATGGTCAATATAGCTTCTCTCGATTAAGAAGAGGGGAATACAGTATTTATGCTTGGGGAATTGACCCTCTCTTCGGAGATACAGTATCCGGAAGAATTGGTGAAAGCATTGAGGATAGCGAAACGGAAAGGCACCTGACCATTAACGCTAAGAAAATAGAATAAAAAAAAGGCTGTCATTTCTGACAGCCTTTTCATTTTAATATAGAAGTGGATTAAGCTTTTGCTGTATCCATGTTATCTAAAACAGACATTACTTCTCGTACAGCATCCGCTGAACCTTTAACAGAAGCTTTCTCTTCGTCATTTAAGTCTAATTCGATAATCTTTTCGATTCCGTTTTTACCTAAAACAACTGGTACACCTAAATAGATATCATTTAAACCGTACTCACCCGTTAACCATGCACAACATGGGAAGATTCTTTTTTGATCTCTAACAATTGCTTCAACCATTTGAGCAGCTGCAGCTCCAGGAGCATACCATGCAGAAGTACCCATTAAGTTAACCAATTCACCACCACCTTTCTTCGTCCTTTCAACGATAGCGTTTAATCTATCAGCTGGAATCAACTCAGTTACAGGAATACCTGCTACAGTAGTATATCTTGGAAGTGGAGCCATTGTATCACCATGACCTCCCATTAAAATTGCTTGAATATCCTTTGGATTACAATCAATTTCAGAAGCGATGAACGCTCTATATCTAGCAGTATCTAAAATACCTGCCATTCCAAATACTTTCTTAGAATCAACTTTTGCAGTTAAGAAAGAACAGTAAGTCATCACATCTAAAGGATTAGATACAATAACGATAATTGCGTCTGGAGAATGCTTAATGATATTCTCAGTTACAGACTTTACAATACCAGCGTTAGTAGCGATTAAATCATCTCTACTCATTCCTGGCTTTCTTGGTAAACCAGATGTAATTACAACTACATCAGAACCAGCAGTTTTTGTGTAATCATTTGTAGATCCTGTTACTTTAGTGTCATAAGAATTGATTGGGGCAGTTTGCCACATATCTAATGATTTACCTTCAGCAACACCTTCTTTAATATCAAGAAGAACTACTTCGTTAACTAACTCTTTGTGTGCAATCACGTTAGCGCAAGTAGCTCCAACGTTTCCAGCACCAACAACTGTTACCTTACTCATATGTTTATTTTATTAAAAATTTCTAGTAACAAACTTAACCAAATACCCGCTAACCTCAAAGCTAGCCTTAAAGTATTTACTTTGATTTTAAGTATATTTAAAGGTGTATAAACATTAAATGAGATACCTATATCCACTATACTTTCTTGTCTTTTTAACTTCCTTAAAAACTTTAAAAAGTCAATCTTCTGTTCAAGATTGTGTGGGCGCTATAGCTGTTTGTCAGAATATTTATGTTCAAAACAGTTCTTTTTCAGGTGAAGGAAATTTCCCAAATGAAATTACCGGTGGATGTCTTATAGAAGGTGAAGTAAATGACGTCTGGTATATCGTTCAAGTTAGTGCACCAGGGAATTTAAATTTTATTATATCACCTTCCAATCCCACCGATGATTACGATTGGGCGGTTTATAATCTGAGTAACAAATCTTGTAACCAACTGAATGAGCCAGGAGTTTTAGTCTCCTGTAACTATTCGGGTACACCAGGTATTACTGGTCCGAACGGATTCACTTCTCAAAGCAGTGCTGGCAGACTTGACAGTCCTTTCAACCAAAACATACCGGTTCTGCAAGGCGAAACCTATCTCATTAATATTTCAAATTGGAGTTCAACCAGTGACGGCTATGTCTTGAACTTTTCAGCAAGTAGCGCAAGTATTATAGACAATACCAATCCTGAAATAACTAGTTTTTCAACCCTTAGCTGTGGTGACGACATCATTACATTTACCTTTTCTGAAAAAATTGATTGCTCAACACTTAACAGCAGTGATTTTGTAGTTACTGGTCCTGGCGGAGTCTTACCTTTCTCACTCGGAACAGATTGTAACAATACTAGCTTTACAGAAAACTTAAGCCTTTTTCTAGATTCTCCCTTATTACTTGATGGAAACTACTCTATTCAAATGAATGGAGTGATCACCGATAATTGTGGTAATCAAATGGACCCTGAAACGCTATCATTTTCCATTCAATCATTAGATGTGAGTGCTACGGTTAACAATTCCAATTGCTTTACTGGAAGTGGAGACATTCAAATTACTGCTCTTGGTGGAACCGGTGTATATGATTACAATTGGTCTAATGGATTATCAAATGCAAGCTTCCAAGACAACTTAACAGCTGGGTCTTATACTATTGAAGTGGTTGATGATAATAATTGTGCAGTAAGCATTGAAGCTAATGTAGATTATCTATTTCCTGTTTCGGCTTCTTGGATAAATTATCAAACACCCTCCTGTTTTGGATATGATGACGGAGTTCTTGAAGTAAATGTAATTACTGGAAATGGTCCTTTTACGTATTCATGGAGTCATAGTGATTCTACCAGCTTATCTGATTCGTTGCTAACCGGTAATTACAGCCTGGTAATTGAAAGCAGTGATGGTTGTTCCTATTCCATGGACACTTTGCTAAGTCAACCCGACTCTTTAATGATAAGCTTAAATTCTGATCCGATTATATGTTCAGGAAGTAGCTATTCATTATCTCCAAATGTAACAGGAGGATCTCCTGGCTATGAATATAATTGGGGACAAGGATACAGCAATGATACAATTTTCACTAGTAGTCTTTTTCAAGATTCTTTGATTCTATTAACAGTACGGGATCAAAATCTTTGTGAAAGCAATAGTATTTCTCATCAGCTAATTATCAATGACAGTATTTTCATGCAAGGAAGCCTAGACACCACCGTTTGTCTTGGAAAGACAATGGCTTTCACTGTGTCTGCACGTGGTGGAGACAATGGAGCAATCACCTATAACTGGAGTAATAGTTTGACCAATGGAGCGTTTATTCTTATTGATTCCATTACTAATCAAACGATTAAAGTATGGGGTACCGATGGTTGTGGATCCCCTTCTGATACTGCCATAATTAACATAAACACCTTTTCAACACCTGCTTTTAACTACTTAGCTATCGATTCTGCCTCATGTCCACCACTTCAAACCACGCTTATACCCATTCATTTAGAAAATTACGCAATGGATTTTCAATGGGAAATAAATGGACTAAAAGTCTCAAATGATAGCCTGGGGAACGTTCAACTCAATGTAGCAGGATGTCACGATGTCAATTTAATTATATCGGATAGTAACCAATGTTCATATGACCTAGAAAAGAAGTGCTTTTTAGATGTTCATCCAATTCCTGAGACCATTTTTACCAACAGTCCTGACAAAGCTATTTTCTTAAACCCTTCCTACACTTTCTTCGATATTACTCCTGGTTCAATTAAACAAAGCTGGAACTTTGGAGATGGTAGTCAATCTAATGCTAAAAACCCATTCCATTTATATGCAGACACCGGCGCATATCAAGTTAGTTTAACAACAACCAATAGCTATGGTTGTATCAATACATTTAGCAAATACGTTTTTGTAGAATTCCTAACCACCGTTTATGTCCCCACTGCTTTTAGCCCCAACAATGATGGATATAATGACGAATTCTTTATTCTATCTAACGGCTTAGACCTCAACAATTTCAATATAGAAATATATGATCGATGGGGTCATCTTGTTTACATAAGTAAATCTGCTTTTTTCCGCTGGGATGGAACCTCGTTCAACAAAAAACTTCCTAGTGGAGTCTACGCATATAAGATAAATGCAAAAAACTTCAAAGGAGATGATTTTGAGAAGATTGGATCCATCAGTCTGATCTACTAAAACACTATATTAACATAGATTTGTTTATAACCTTGATTTTTTCGAGATTTATACTTAAACTATATTTATGCACCGACTAACCTTTCTACTACTTACCTTGGGTATTTTATGCTCTTTTGGTTCTATTCAGGCTCAATCTGACACCAAATTTCATGAGGTAGAATTATCAGCAAGCTTTAAAACATTTAAAGTTGAGCTAAAAGGTGTTAAAAGTCAAAGTGATATGACCTTATTACTTGACAAATTCTCAGGAAACAACAGTATTCTTGAAATCAATGGTTACTTCTCATCGGAAGGTTCCAACTTAAAAATCAAATCAAATCTTAATTTTTCCCCAATCGATCTTAGGAATTTATTATTGCCTTTAGGCTTTGATATCACCTTAGACAGTATCATCACGAATAACGATCGATTGAAACAAGAAATTTCTCATAACGAAAAGACACTTTAACAATACTACTATCAATGACAAAATTGATTTTAAATATCGCCCTAGTGATGATATTGTTTGCTTCCAATGCTATTGGTCAAACATTTTCATCAAGTCCTGCTGCATCAATTCCTGATGACAGGACGCTTAATTGCTATGACATAACCGTATCGGGTGTTGGTACACTAAACTCGAGTAATGGACTGGAAACAGTATGTATCGACATAACTCATACATGGGATAATGATTTAGATATTTCACTAGTTGCGCCAGATGGAACAACCATCAATTTGAGTTCTGACAACGGAGGATCTAGTAATAACTATACTTCAACATGTTTCAATATGTCAGGAGGAACGAATATTACTTCAGGATCTGCTCCTTTCACAGGAACTTATGTCCCTGAAGGTGATCTTGCGGATATAAACAATGGGCAAAATGGAGATGGAACTTGGCAATTATGTATCACGGATGATTCTGGAGGAGACTCTGGAACCTTGAATTCATGGGATATGGAGTTTGGACCTAACCCTGCTGCTCCACCTCCACCACCTGCTCCAACTGATCAGGATTGTGACGGTGCTATTCCGGTTTGTCAAACAACCTATAGCCAAAGTAACAGTTACTCTGGTACAGGGAATGTTACCAATGAAATCAATTCAGGACCTTCTTGTTTGAACTCTGGTGAAAAAAATGATGTTTGGTACATCTTTACTGTTCAAAATTCAGGAGACCTTAATTTCAGCATTACACCAAACAGTAGCTCTAATGATTACGATTGGGCAGTATTTGATATTACATCTGCTAATTGTTCTGACATATATTCTAACTCAGCTCTTGAAGTTAGTTGTAACTGGTCGGCAAATGTTGGAAATGGAGGAATTACTGGACCAAATAATGGTTCAACGGCGCAAGATGAACCTGCTTTTGCTGTAACTGCAGGAGAAACTTATGTTATCAACATCTCTAACTACTCCTCTTCTCAATCCGGATATAGCCTAGACTTTGGGTCATCAACTGCAAATATATTCGATAGTACCGCACCAGAAATTCAATCTGTTACAACACCTATTGCTTGTGGAGCAACAACCATTGAATTTACTTTTAGCGAAAACATTCTATGTTCTACAGTAGATGACGCCGACTTTTCTTTAACAGGTCCGGGAGGGACTTACACATTAAGCAGTGTCACAGGAAGTAACTGTTCTGCAGGTGGTTCTTTTGAGAATACTTTTACAGCATCTGTTAGTCCTGCTATTACTAATTCTGGAACTTACACTATCGCTTTAAACGCGAGTGTTGCCGGTTCAGTGACTGATAACTGTGGAAACACAGCACCTTCAGGATCATTGGATTTTTCGATTTCCGGAGTAACTGCATCTATTAGTTATTCAACCAACATTACTTGTAATGGACTTGCTAATGGTTCCGCTCAAGCTTCTGGCTCTAACGGAACATCTCCATACTCCTATTTATGGGATGATGGATCTGCTCAGACGACTCAAACAGCAAGCAGCCTAAATCCAAGCACTTACACAGTAACAGTGACCGATGCTTTAGGTTGTTCTGGTGTAAATACAGTAACAATCACAGAACCAGATGCAATCGTATTAAGCTCTTCAGGAAATGATGAATCTTGTCCTTCGGCAAGTGATGGTGACGTTACTGTTTCCATATCTAATGGAGGTACGAGTCCTTTTTCATACGCATGGGATAGCTCTCCTGCTCAATCTACAGCAACTGCTTCTGGGCTATCTGGAGGAACTTACAATGTTACTGTATCAGATGCCAATGGATGTACATCTTCCACTTCAGAAACAATTAGTGCTGGAGGAACAATCACTTCTGACCCTACAGCAACTGCTGATCAATGTCTTACAGGAAACTCATTCACTTTTTCAAATAACGGAACAAATACTGGAGTAACTTACGCATGGGACTTTGGAGACGCTTCGGGTACAAGCACTATCGCTGGACCTAGCTATACGTACGCTTCTTCGGGCACGTTTACCGTATCCCTTACGATTGATAATGGATCTTGTACTGATACTGAAACGATTACTGTAAATGTTTACGATGAACCAAGTGCAACTAACACACCTACCCACCTTACTTGTAATGGAGTTTGTGCCGGAAGTATTGATTTAACTGTTACTGGAGGAAACACTCCATATACATTTGTTTGGGATAATGGAGCTGGAAGTAGTGAAGACCCTAGCGCTTTGTGTGCAGGCACATATAACGTAAGCATTACGGATGTTTACGGATGTACCACAAGCTCATCAGCAACTATTACTGAACCTGCTGTTGTTACGACAACAACAAGTGTAAATGATGCCACATGTAATGGTGCAAGTAATGGAGATGCAAGTGTTGTAGCTTTTGGAGGAACAAGTCCGTATACTTATTTATGGGATGATGGAAGTGCTCAAACCACTACAACTGCAGTTTCTCTTGCTGCCGGAACATATAATGTAGTTGTTTCCGATGCCAACGGTTGTACTGCAAATGACAGCGAAACAGTTTCAGAAGCAAGTGCTATTTCAATTAGCTCCACTGATACCCATATCAATTGTAATGGTGCAAGCACGGGTGCTATTGATGTAACGGTAAGCGGAGGTACAAGTCCTTACACTTATTCATGGACGAACTCTGCAACTAGTGAAGATATTAGTTCTGTTTCAGCAGGTTCATACACATTAACCGTAACAGATAATAACTCTTGTACGGATACCTACTCAACGACTCTAACAGAAACAACAGCATTGAGTTTAACCCTTACTGGTACAGACTTAACATGTAATGCTGATAATTCAGGAAGTATTAGTTCTAGTGTTTCAGGAGGAACTACTGCTTATACTTATTTATGGGATGACGGAAGCGTACAAACTACCGCTACGGCATCTTCATTAGCTGCAGGAACTTTTTCACTAACCGTTACGGACGCAAACGGTTGTACTATTTCTGCTAGTGAAACTATCACTGAACCAAGTGCTTTGGCTTTAAGCTTAACGCCAAGTGATGCAAGTTGCAACGGAATTTGTGATGCAAGTATTGTAAGTTCAGCATCAGGAGGAACGGGTGCTTTATCTTATAGCTGGGATAATGGAGCTGGATCTTCAGCAAACGCCTCTTCTTTATGCGCTGGAATCAATTATACTTTAACAGTAACTGATGCTAATTCATGTACTATTAACGCAAGTAGTGCTCCTTCAGAGCCTACAGCTTTATCTTTAACAACAAGTGGTAATGATGTTTCTTGTAATGGATTAAGTGATGGGGATGCCACCGTTTCCGTTTCTGGCGGAACAAGTGCCTATTCTTATTCATGGGATGATGGAGCACTACAAAGTACTGCAACTGCAAGCTCCCTTGCTGCAGGAACATATACCGTAACGATCACTGATGCAAGCGGTTGTACAGATACAGAGACATATACGGTGGGAACACCAACTGCGATTACACTTTCTACTTCTTCAAATGATGCAACCTGTGGAAACACAAATGGTGATGCTACGGTTTCAGCGAGTGGTGGAGCTGGTGGATATACTTATTTATGGGATGATGGTGGAGCGCAAACTACTGCTACCGCAGGTGCAATCGCTTCTGGTAGCTACACGGTTCAAGTAACTGACGCCAATGGCTGTATTGAATCAGCTGTTGTTGCGGTAAGTGATGCTGGTGGACCTACAGTAAGTATTTCTAGTTCTGTCAATGTTCTTTGTAATGGAGGAAGCACAGGTAGTGCTACATCTACTGTAAGTGGAGGAGCTACCCCATATTCTTATGCATGGGATGATGCAGGAAGTCAAACAGGAGTTACTGCTTCAGGCTTAAGTGCAGGAACGTACAGTTTAACTGTGACTGACAATGTAGGTTGTACAAACTCTACTTCAGTAACCATAACAGAAGCTACGGCACTAAATACATCGACATCAGGAAACGACTTAAGTTGTAATGCAGATGCAAGTGGTGATGTTACAGTTAGTGTAACTGGAGGTGCTGGAGGCTACACTTATTTATGGGATGATGGAAGTGCTCAAACTACAGCAACTGCCACAAGTCTTTCAGCAGGGACATATAATGTAACAGTTACAGATGCGAGTGGATGTACTGCT
>CBFIFL010000041.1:0-25741 GCA_965661855.1 Flavobacteriales bacterium | reverse complement strand
CCTGTTTTAGCTCCAATTAAATTGTCAATCTTACCATTGACGAAGAAAGACGGAATGCCAGAAAAGGCAAGAGAAATATTAAAAGAACTACAGTTGGATTATAACTGTCAGTACGATGAAAAAGATAGTATTGGTAAGAGATATAGAAGACAAGATGCAATAGGAACTCCTTACTGTATCACTGTTGATCACCAAACTTTAGAAGACAATACGGTTACTTTACGTGATAGAGATACCATGAAGCAAGATCGAATTGCAATTGCTGATTTGGCTAGTATCTTAGATAAGAAAGTTAACATGTCTCATGTTTTGAGGGAGCTTATTTAATTTGCTGATGGGCTAATTAATTGATTAGCTAATGATATTGTAAAGAGAGCCAGGCTAATTAGTCTGGCTTTTCTTATTTATTAAATTATACCCCCATCCTGAACGAATTTATTAATTATTCTTATCAACTATTAGCAAATTAACTAATTAGCCCATCAGCAAATTAATAAAGCCTATTCCTTATCTTTAAACTCTTAATAAATTCAATTAGTAATGAAAGGCAATTTGCATATATACAACACGCTTACAAAAAGTAAGGACTTATTTAAACCGGTTACTGACGATAAAGTTGGAATGTACGTTTGTGGTCCGACCGTTTATAGTGATGTACATATTGGAAACTGTAGAACTTTCATAGGTTTTGACGTTGTTTTTAGATACCTGAAATACTTAGGGTACAAGGTTCGATACGTTAGAAACATTACTGATGTTGGTCATTTAGAGGCTGATGCAGATGAGGGAGAAGATAAGATCTCAAAAAAGGCAAAATTGGAGCAATTGGAACCAATGGAGGTTGTTCAGAAATATACGAATGGCTTTCATGATATCTTAGCTCAGTTTAATACACTTCCTCCTTCTATTGAGCCAACTGCTACCGGACATATTGTAGAGCAGATTGAAGCGGTTCAAAAAATCATTGATAACGGTTGGGCTTATGAGTCTAATGGTTCGGTTTATTTTGATGTAGAAAAGTTTGCTGCGACAAATGATTACGGGAAGTTATCAGGAAGAAAAATCGAAGACTTATACAGTGCGACACGTGAGTTAGATGGTCAATCTGAAAAGAGAAATCCACTAGATTTTGCGATATGGAAAAACGCATCTCCTGAGCATTTAATGCAATGGAATTCTCCATGGGGGAAAGGATTTCCAGGATGGCATTTAGAGTGTACGGTTATGTCTACAAAATACTTGGGTGATACTTTTGATATTCACGGTGGTGGGATGGATTTAAAATTCCCGCATCATGAATGTGAGGTAGCTCAAAATGTAGGTTGTTGTGAAAAAGAGCCAGCAAACTTCTGGATGCATGCAAACATGCTTACCGTAAATGGTGAGAAGATGTCAAAATCTAAAAACAATGGCTTTTTACCAGAGGAATTATTTACTGGTGATAATCCAGTTTTAGAAAAAGGATACTCTCCAATGACGGTTCGATTCTTTATGCTACAAACGCATTATCGTTCCACTTTGGATTTTTCAAATCAAGCTATTCAGGCTTCTGAAAAAGGATTCCAGAGATTATGTGATGCGATAAATACCTTAGAAAGTATTGAGGCTGGATCAGAGAATACGGTTGATATTGAATCTGTTTGGAATAAAGCTGTTGCCGCGATGGACGACGATTTTAATACTCCAGTTTTGATTGCGAATCTTTTTGATGCGGTGAAATTGATTAATTCAATTGCCGATAAAAAAGAGTCTATAGACAGTGCAAATTTGACATTGTTAAAGAAGCTGATGCATGACTTTACTTTTGATGTTTTGGGATTAAAACTAGAACAAGAAGAAAGTGCTGAAGCTGGTTTAGAGGATGATTTAATGCAGCTGTTGATTCAAATGAGAATCGATGCAAAAAAGGATAAAAATTATGCTCAAGCGGATCAAATTAGAGATGCTTTAAGTGCATTAGATATTGAACTAAAAGATACTTCAGATGGTGCCGTTTGGACAAAAAAATAAGTTTTTCGCTTTCGTAGTTTCAGTTTTACTACTTGCCTCTTGTGCCGAGGATAAACCAAAACCTCAAGCTAAACCTACGGTTCAGAAAGCTAAAATTGTTGTACCTCAATTGAATGCTGATTCAGCATTTAAATATGTGGAGAAGCAACTTTCATTTGGTCCAAGAACAAATAACTCAAAAGGACACGAAGCGTGTGGAGATTACTTGATCTCTTTCTTCAAGGATTTGGGTTTAAATGTTGAGGTTCAAAAAGGAACGGTGAAAGCTCATGATGGAAAAAAACTAAAGTTTAGAAACATCATAGCACAACACAACCCGCATTATGCAACGCGAGTTTTTCTTTCAGCTCACTGGGATACAAGACCATGGGCAGATGAAGATCAGAAAAGACAAAGAGAGCCAATTTTAGGTGCTAATGATGGTGCTAGTGGAGTTGCTTTATTAATGGAGCTTGCTAGAGTAATTAGTCAAGATTCGGCAAAGGTTGGAATTGATTTTATCCTTTGGGATGCAGAGGATTACGGTATGCCTGGAATTGAAGATTCGTATTGTTTAGGATCTCAGTATTGGTCGAATAATAAATTGCCATTGAATTATAGAGCGAAATACGGAATCAATTTAGACATGGTAGGAGGTACGAACGGAAACTTCCCAATTGAAGAAATTAGTAGCTATTATGCGGGTCCAATAATGGATAAGGTTTGGAATAAAGCACATGACTTAGGTTATGGAAAATACTTCCCTAAAATTAAAACGGGAGCTATTACAGATGATCATTATTACATCAATACGATGGCTAAAATCCCTTGCATTGACATTATACACAAGAACTCATTGACAGAGCAATTCCATCCATCTTGGCACACGCATGCTGATAATATGGACGCCATAGATAAGAACACCTTAAAAGCTGTTGGACAAACAGTTCTTGGTGTTGTTTATGATGAAATATTGAGATAATATTAGAGAAAACACCCAATAAAAAAGGCCAGCTAAATACTGGCCTTTCTTTTTATGCATTCTTGGAGATTACATTCCGTCCATATCAAAGTGAACCATTACCATTTCATTAGCAGTCTTACTTTCAGCATCGGTAACATCAAAATGAAGCCAATACATCATTCCTAAAGAATCTGGAATTTCTACCGTATCAACTAAATGATATGAAGTTCCCGTAAGGTTTCCACTTACTTCATACTCTAAGTCATGAACATGATTCCCTTCTTGGTCTCCAAGGTGAACATGAAAGCTTGCTAATTCAATATCGTCTGTAAAAGTAGCATCAACAATAAATGAAGTTCCCATATCAAAGTGTTCGTGATTTTCTGGTGAGGTAACCGTAATGGTTGGAGCTGCTTCATCTAAAACCGCGTCTTCTGTACAAGCTGTAAATGATAAAGAGGCTAATGCGATAAATCCTAATATATTTCTAGTTTTCATAATGTCTTTTTTTAAAATAAAAGGCTGATACCTGTTTGAAAACGGATACTTGTTTCGTTTTGAATACCCGTTGTGTTCTCCGAAATCGGAAGGTCAACCAGTAAAGGAATAAAGAACTTCTTTTTGATTCCTAGCCTCATTCCTGCTGAAAGAAATGATCTAGTATATCCCGTATTGAGAATAGCATATCCGTTTTTTCGATTTTGATCTAAGTGTTCATATTTAAGTCCTACCAGTGCGTTAATCGCAACATTTTTACTGGTAGAACTGTCACCACAACAGACTTTATCGAACGAATAATCAAGCCAAAACTCATTGGCAATAACATCGCCAAAGTAGTATCCTTCTTGGTTTTCCGTAGTTTTCTTATAAATAAATTGATTTCTAATTCTTAATTGTTTGAACTGTTGATTCACCACTAAACCTACAAAAGGATCAAATGATCTTGAACCTACTGAAGTAAAAACAAGTCCACTCTCTTCCCCAGCTTTTCCAAGCGGAATTTCAGATCCAGCTAAAACAGCTATTTCCGATTTCTTTTTCTTCCAAATTCTGAAGCAAAGAAAGGTACTTAAATCACCTATTCCATTGAAGGTTGAGGACTCAAAAGTGTCATCATACCCGAATAGAGGCGTGTAGGAAACTTGATTCCAAGACGATTGAATACCAACCGTTAAGCGATCTGTTATACCATACATGCCTTGCATATTAACTGCTTGTGCATATTTAATGTTTAACACATTTGATATAGCGTAAGAAGTCATTGGTATCAATTGATACCTCCAGTTAAAGTGACTTGTTTCGAAGTAAAATTCTCCCTTTTTCAGCGTAGTGAATCCGGCGTTGGAGCTTGAATTCAATCCAACTGAACCTTCCATTCCATGATGAGCTAGTAAAGTCGTACAGGAGCTTACTAAACACATCAGAACAATGATGTATTTCATATTATGTAGTTGTTAGTGAGTAGTGTTTAGGGATTAAGCTAAATACTAAATGAATAAGGTCACTAAACCAATTGGGGAGGAGCAGGATCGAGATAAAAATGTGCCGGCTGCAATTCGGCTAGATATCTAGATTGTAAGGATAATTTGTCTCCTCTTCCGAAAAGAGAGACTTTATCAATCAATTGGACAAAACCTATAGGATAGTCTTGCCACTTAATGTTTAATTCTGGTTTGTCTTGTTTTTTGGATTCAGCTTCGAACTGTTTTGCTAGGTAACATTTACCGTTACATTCCAATTGAGGCTTTGCTTTGTTTTCACAAAGTTCCTCTGAGATATAATCGTAGTTAATCAGATATTCCAATAACGGAGCAGCAGGACGAGCCAATGCCACCATGTATAGTGCAATAAAAAAAACTGCAGTTATCTGTTTCACAAATACGAAGATAAGAGGATAATTGATAAAAAATGGTGATTTTAGTCACAAACAGATTCTTTTCGTGCCAAATGAGTGATAAACAAGTACTAATTGAGGAGTCTTGGAGCAAGGTCCTTCAAGATGAATTTCAGAAGGAATACTTTAAGGAAATCCAGGAATTCTTGAGAAAGGATAAAATGGAAAACGAAGTTTTTCCTCCCGAGCCTGAAATTTTTGCGGCATTTAATCACGTGCCTTTTAACGATGTTAAAGTGGTAATAATTGGTCAAGATCCTTATCACGGAGTAAATCAAGCAAACGGTTTGTGTTTTTCGGTTAATCCAGGAATTGCTCATCCGCCTTCGTTGATTAATATTTTTAAGGAGTTGGAATCAGATTTGGATATTCCTTATCCCAAATCAGGTGATTTAAGCAAGTGGGCGAAGCAAGGAGTATTGTTATTGAACGCTACACTAACGGTTAGAAAGTCTGAAGCAAATTCTCACGAAAAAATAGGTTGGCAGACATTTACTGATGAAGTAATCGAAAAACTATCGAAGGAAAGAGAAGGGATTGTATTTCTACTGTGGGGAGGTTTCGCAAAGAAAAAAGGAAAGAAAATTGATAGAACGAAGCATCATGTTTTAGAGACAGGACATCCATCTCCTTTAAGTGCCAACCGAGGTTATTGGTTTGGTAACAAGCATTTTAGTACGGCCAATGAGTTATTGAAAGACAAAAGATTGGCTCCAATTAATTGGGAAGTAGAATAGTCTACTCGATTTCAATTTTCAACTTCTTCCCTAAACCTTTTGTAACAATTCTATAGTAAGTAGATAATTGAATGTCACTTAAACCTCTTTCTATTCGAGAGATGTAGCTTTTTTTTGTTCCTGATCTTTCCGCTAATTCAGCTTGAGTTAAGTTTGCTTTTTTACGTTCGTCTTTTAGCATTTCACCGATTCTGAAAGCTCGAGATTCCTCTTCTAACTTATCTCGCTTAACATTCCCTTCTGGACCAAATAGGTCATCCTTTAGGTCAGTCCATTTAGTTGTTTTGGTATTCATAGTACTTTGCTTTAATTCTAATAGCTCGTTCGATTTCTGTTTTTGGAGTTTTCTGACTCTTCTTTATAAAAGCATGAGTTAAAACAATCAAATTTCCTTTATGCATAAACCCTAAAATTCTTATGCTTTTAAAATGAGTGATGACACGGATTTCATATATATTTTCAACTCCTTTAAGCTTTTTGAAGAATTTGTCTGGAACTATCGACAGGAATTCCACCATATCAAAAACATGCATTATTTTCTTGCGTGTTCCGTTGTCCTGTTTCTTTATAAATTCAAGTAAGTCATCTCCAAAAATGTGTATTTCTCTTTTTCGCCCTTCCACAAAGTTAACTAATTAGTGAACTATAATGCAAGTATAGTTCAGGTTTAATGACAAATAAACCGCATTAAATCAGTTGATTATATTAAAATGAGTAAGCGTTAAATGAATTTCAGGATTTCGGAAATAGCTGAAATGGTTTGAATGTCACTAACGTTCAGTGAAGTCAGTTTTTGCCCTGTTGAGCTCCCTAAACAAAAATATTTAGCGTCTAGATCGAGTTGATTTTGCTCTAAATAACTATCGATATTGCTCGGACTAGTAAAAAAGTACTGATCCTGTTTTTCAATCACTTTAGCTTTTGAAATGGTTTTATATATCACTAAATCAATGATTTCCGAATCTTTCAAATCTTTCTGAATACTTCGTAAGCTGATGTTGGATTGTGGAAATAGTGTTATACCAGAAGCAATTTTTGAGAAGTCTTTTCCGATGGCTTTCGGATCTGTCCCTTTACCAATGAAATCTGCACTAATAGCGTACTTACTTTTCAAAAAATCAGCCGTTTTTGAACCAACACAAGCTACTTTAACATTTGATGGAATAGCTGAATGTTCTATGTAAAACTGAGCAGCATTTCGAGATCCAAAGAAAATCCAAGTCATCTGACTTGGAGTCTCAAAAGGTATAGGTTCAAAATCAATTAGTGATGTAGCATTTAAACTTATACCAAGTGATTCTAATTTTTCAGGAAGGTTTCCTAAGGATGAAAGGTTACGACTGATGAACAGTTTCATTCTTCAGTTTATTCACGATAGTTTCGATTATTGCCTCGGCATCAGAACCAGTTTCAACGAATTTCATCATTTCAGAATCTGAGCTTGTTGCATAACCCACATGAGTTTCAAAAATCGAATCATCTTGTGTTGTAAATACACCTAGAGGCATTTGACAACCACCTTCTAACAATCTTAAAACACTTCTTTCAATATGAATGGAAGAAGCAACCTGAGCATTGTTTAATTGCTCTATGATTCCGGTCGTGTCATTATCTTTTTCTCGAGTTTGCCATCCTAGCACTCCTTGTGCAGGAGCAGGAATAAACTCTTTCGGGTTTAATACTTGAACTCCCATTCCTTTAGTAGAAATGTTTAAACGACTAACACCAGCGTTAGCTAATATGATCGCGTCGTACTGACCTTCTTTCAATTTATCTAAACGAGTAGGTACATTTCCTCTCAAGTCTTTTAAACTAACATCTGGACGCAAAGACTTAATCATTGCTTTTCTTCTAGCAGAAGACGTTCCAACAATAGCTCCTTTTTTTAATCCGTAAAGTTCGTTTTCATCCTTCGCATCAGGATGTACAAAAAGAACATCACTAGGGTTTTCTCTATAAGAAACAGCAGCAATCGTTAACCCTTCAGGGTTAGTTGTTTCAAGGTCTTTGTGAGAATGAACAGCCAAATCGATTTCATTATTCAAAAGAGCTTCTTCAATCTCTTTAGTGAAGAATCCTTTTCCTTCGATTTTATCAAAGCTTAAATCTTGAATACGATCTCCTTTAGTAACTATGATTTTGATTTCAGATTCAACACCTAAGTCGGTCAATAATGATTGCGTATAATTTGCCTGCCACAAAGCCAAATCTGAACCTCGTGAACCTATGATAATCTTTTTCATACTAGTTTTTCTTTTTAGCTGATTTTCCGACTAAGATTTCTCTAGCCATTTTCATTGGTAGACCGATGTATTTCTTTTCAAAATACGTTACCATATCTCCTAATAAGTCTTGTGTTTGCTCATCCATTTGAGCTATATCTTTCGCGAAGACTTCAGAGAAAGCTCTTTCACGAATACTTTTTACTTCTTGAGGAATTCCTTGAAGAGCTAATTCTATCTCTCTAACTCTAAAACCTTCTTCATATCGATCGATGTTCTTTTCGATAATCTCCCAACACAATTTTAGGTCTTTTTCTCTTTCCTTTTTATTTCTTTCTGCGATTTCATTCAGCGTATTCACTGCAATGTAATTGATCGCATTTTTTTCTAATACCTTTTTATCTAAATCAGCAGGAACAGCTAAATCCACAATGATTTTTCTGTCCATTTCACCTTGAAGCATATTTTCATAAATAGCTTCTGTGATAATCGGATCTTCAGAACCCGTGCAAGTTATAATAACATCAAAACCACCAGTATGCTCTTCCAATCTTGCTAATGGTAAAGCTTCACCACCAAGTGTTTCTGCTAAAGCCAATGCTTTTGATTGCGTTCGGTTATAAACCTTAAAGTTTTTAAAACCGTGCTTTCTGATGTATTTAGATAAGTTTTCGTTTGTTTCACCTGCTCCAATGATAACGATTCGAGCATCTTCAGAAACGTTTAAGTCTCTTAATTCTCTATATGCAAGGGATACAACAGAAACAGGGTTTTTAGCAATATCTGTTTCAGTGTAAACTTCTTTGGCTGCTTCAATGGTATGTTTAACTAGCAATCTGATTCTATCACCAGTTAACCCTAAATCAGCAGATTCATGGTATGATTTTCTAACCTGAGTGATGATTTCTCTTTCCCCAATAACTAATGAGTCAATTGATGCAGCCGTGCCGAATAAATGCCTGCAAGCCTGCAAACCAACAAAGATTTGGCAACGATCGATCGCCCAGTTAATTTCTTTAGTCCCCCAAGCAGGTTGAAAAGAAGCAAAGAAATGAGCAAGGAATTCAGAATCTAGATCCTGGTTGTTAGCAATCACAAATTCGACCCTGTTACAGGTGGAAATGTACATTAACTCGTCTAAACCAGCGTTTTCTTTCAGGAAATGAAGTCTAGATTCACGCGCGCTTTCATCAACATGAAGACTTCCAATCTCCTCAATGTCAATGGTTTTGTGCGTAAACGCTATGATTTTCAATGCCTGCATAATCTACCTAGTATACAAATATGTAAAATGAGGGTAGGTGTTTTGTCACGCTAGTGTCATTGGTGAAGGTGATAAAAGTCAGGAAACTGCTTGCTGATCAAGTTTTGGAGGTTGTTGGGGTTTAACCACGGATAAATGGATTGAAGGATTTATTGTTGAGGAATTTTAAAAGGATATCATGGAGGGAAAATCGGTGATTTTTTATAGTATAAGGTTTCGTTTATTTAGTTTCTAAAAGCCTATACATCCATTTATAATAGTAAAAAGCAAATGTTTTAGCACAGTCCAGTTTCAAACCTAGTAGTGGCTCCCCTAGCGGGTGCCCGCTAAATTATTTGCTTAGATATATCTTTGTTAAACTTTCTCTGTAGAATAAATCCCACATGTTGTGATCGTGGCTGGTTTGATAGGTTTTATGAATGAAATTCGTTTTTTGTATTTGTAATTTTTTAGCTAGACTTAAGGTACTTGTATGAAAAGATTCTTCAATTCCAGCGCAAAGGAAGTAGTTCAAACCGAATTGATTTGAAGGCAAATCAACTTCATTTCTACTACCTCCATATGACATGATAATTATATTTTTAAACATGTTTGGATAAAGAGATGATAAATGCACAGCGTATGCAGCACCATTAGAATATCCACCAATTGTCCAGTTGTCTTTTTTTGTCAATTTGAAATTTGATTCCATATAAGCAATCACTTCATCAATAATCCAAGAGTTGTAGTTCTGTCTTCTGTTGGATACGATTTCAAGCATAACTGAGTCTACATTTTTCATTCCTGTTGTATCCGTTGATTCGGATGGATATCCATTTTCGTCAAGCTTATAAAAGTTTGCCCAATCTATCATTTCTGCTGATCTAGAGTCAAAAATGAAATCACCAAAAATTGAATCAATGGGTTGCTTATTCCTGTTGTGAATACTAACAATAATGAAGGGGTTTATTTTTTTATTATTCATGCTATCTTCTAGCATTAAGGCTAGATTTAAAGCTTCGTTGTCAGTAACCAAAACTAAATCATATATACTATCCGAGTGGTATTCTTCAGGTAGAAATATATCAAATGATCTAGGCTCTTTAAGTGAGTAAGAGAAAGTGTCTATTTGGGTAATATTTCCTTTTAACTCATTTAATTCTTTGAAAATAGTTTTTTCGGGTTTCGGGTAGATTTTAGGATCTATTTGTCCTTTCGCTATTAAAGTATAGCATAATAATAGTAACATGAGAAGCCTTTTCATATTGAGTTCAGGTTGCAGTATAAATATATTTTTATTTCGGTAGACCTCAAGGGATCTACCCTACAGATCTCTTACACTTACTAAAACCTCAATAAACCTATCCGGATTATCAATAATAAACAGCACTTTCTCTGCCGTTTCTTTAGCTGTTTGAAGTTCATCATTTTCCTTCATTCCTTGAAAATCAGCAACACGTGAAAAATCAGTCGATTCAGTATTTCTGATTTCTGCTTGCATTGGTGAATCGATTACTCCTGGTGATAAGGCATGTACTCGAATTGGAAGCTTGTTTAGTTTGGACTCATGCTGTAAAATTTCACTGAATGAGTTAATTGCTGCTTTAGATGCACAGTATGCCGACCAACCATCAATTACAGCTGTTGCGGCTCCTGACGAAACATTGATTACTGTAAGTTTATTACCAGTCTTTTTAGTCCATGAAACCAGCTTATTCGTTATAGCGAAAACAGAAGATACATTGATATTAAATAGATCAACTATTTCTTGACTAGATTGATTTCCGACATGTTTAACAGGACCAATCCATCCCGCATTATTGATCAAAATGATCTCGTCAGCTTCAATGTTTAGGTCTAAAGAATCGATACTTGCTGGTTGTGAAAAATCACATTTCAGCCAAGTGAAACTACTGTGCTGAAAGTCATTTGTTCTAGAAATTCCGATGACTTTATGATCCTTGATTAAAGCATCAACTAATCCTTTTCCAAGTCCTTTACTTGACCCCGTAACAATGAATAATTTGTCCATTAATTGATTTCAATAAATTTCTTCACGTCTTTCTCTGAACCAAAAACAACTATGGTATCTGTAGCGTAAATAACAGTTTCAGAAGCAGGTACACCTAATAAATGTTGTTCGATTTCTCTTTTCCCGTTTCTTTCTACTGAATATTCTCTTTTGATCGTAATCAAGTTTAGTCCGTACTTATCTCTTAATCCAACTTCTTTTACTGTTTTACCATCAATTGTTTTCGGTGCTTTTAGTTCCGCAATTTCATAGTTATCAGGAAGTTCTAAGAATGATAAAATCGAAGGATTCAATAGTTTTTCTGCAATAGATACAGCAAACTCATATTCTGGAGAAAGTACTTCTTCGATGCCTATCTTTTTCAAAATTTGCTTCTGAGTTCTTCCTTGAGCTCTAGCGATAATGCGCTTTACACCAAGTTCTTGCAGTTGAGCACAACAAAGTAATAAGGCTTCGAAATTCTCTCCAATTGCAACAACAACGGCATCAAAATCCTGAATGTTTTGAGATTGCAGCGCTTTTTTATCTGTCGCATCCATGGATACAGCAAAAGCAACATCATCTTGAATTTCATCAATTAGTGCTTCGTTACTGTCGATAGCAAAAACTTCTGCTCCTCTACTTGAAAGAATTTTAGCAACTGCGCTACCAAAATCTCCAACACCAATTACTGCATATTTTGTTTCAGACATAGTCTTGTTTTTTAAGCTAAAGCTTGGTCAATATCTTGTATTAAGTCGTCGATATCTTCGATACCAACGGATAATCTAACTAAGGAATCTACTACACCAGATTTCTCTCTTTCTTCTTTAGGAATTGAAGCATGTGTCATACTTGCTGGATGACCAATCAAGGATTCAACACCTCCTAAAGACTCTGCTAAAGTTATGACTTTTACATTCGAAACTAACTGTTGAGCAGATTCTAAACTTCCTTCTTTTGTCGTAAATGATATCATTCCACCGAAGTCTTTCATTTGTCTTTTAGCCACCTGGTGATTGGGATGATTCACTAAGCCAGGGTAATTTACCTGCTCCACTTTTGGATGATTATGTAAGAAATCCGCCATTTTCATTGCGTTTTCACAATGTCTTTCCATTCTCAAGTGAATCGTTTTGATTCCTCTTAAAGCAAGAAAACAATCTTGTGGACCTGGAATTGCTCCTGAAGCATTTTGAATGAAGTAAAGCTGTTTAGCTAAAGTTTCATTTGAAGTTACCAAACCACCCATTACAACATCAGAGTGACCAGCAATATATTTAGTGATCGAATGCATTACAATGTCAGCACCTAAATCTAACGGGTTTTGTAAATATGGAGTCGCAAAAGTATTGTCGACACCAAGAATTAAACCCTTATCCTTTGTGATTTTGGCTATGGCTTCAACATCCATAATGTTTAACATAGGATTCGTTGGGGATTCAATCCAAACCAATTTAGTGTTGTCTTTTATCGCTGGCTCTAAATTGGCTGCGTCGCTCAAATCAACATAGGAAAAGTCAATTCCATAATTGGCAAAAACCCTCATGAATAGGCGATAAGATCCTCCGTATAAATCGGAAGTAGCGATTACATGATCACCCGGTTTCAAGGTTTTAAGTACGCAATCTACTGCTGCCAATCCTGAACCGAAGACCATTCCAAAGTGGCCGTTTTCTAGCGCTGCTAAACTATCTTCTAGTTGTTTTCTAGTTGGGTTTTGTGCTCTTGAATATTCAAAGCCTTTATGCTCACCTGGTGCAGACTGAACATAGGTTGAAGTCTGATAAATCGGAGTCATAATAGCTCCAGTCGATTCATCTGCATGCACTCCTGCATGTATTGCTTTTGTTCCGAATTTCACCGTATTTCTTTTGAAACAAACTTAATGAATTCACTTACAAAAACTTAGATTTGCTAAAAAAGAAAGATGGAGAAAGGCTTTTACTTGAAGACTTGTGATACGTGCAATAGAATCATTAAAGAAGTGAACTTACCTCAAGGCTATGAACTGCAGGAAATCAAGACAAATCATATTTCTGAAGAAGATTTAACTTTCCTGAAATCAAAGACCGGTTCTTATGAGTCTTTGTTAAATAAGCGTTCAAGAAAATATTCAACGATTAAAGATAAAGGGCTTTCTGACGACGAATTAAAGTCTGAAATTTTAAACGAATACACGTTTTTGAAAAGACCAGTTTTCATTTTCGATGAGACTGTGTTTGTTGGAAATGCTAAGAAAACAATTGAAGAATTAAAGACTTTCTTGAATGAAAGGTAAATTAGCTTTACTGGCATTATTAGCTGTTAACTTAATTTACGCTATCAATTATTTGGTTGTAAAAGGAGTTAGCCCTAAACATATTGAACCTACTGGTTTTGTATTGTTCAGAGCAAGTGGAGCGATGCTTTTGTTCTGGTTGATATCCATATTTACTCCTAAAGAAAAAATTCAAAAAGAAGATTGGCCTAGAATCATTCTCGGAGCTCTTTTCGGAGTTGCCTTAAATCAAAGTTTGTTCTTTAATGGTTTGGTTTTAACCACTCCGGTTAATGCTTCCTTGATAATGACTTCTAACCCTATTTTCGTTTTAATTGCGGCAACTTTTTTATTGAAAGAAAAGTTGAGTACTAGAAAGATTGTAGGAATACTTTTGGGTCTTGCCGGAGCCATTGTTTTGATTCAAATGCAAGAGGTAAAGAAAGAGGCAACGAACCCATCATTAGGAAACTTGTTGGTACTGATCAATGCCATTAGTTACGGAATGTACTTAATGGTAATAAAGCCAGTAATGGCAAAGTATAAGCCTGTTACAATAATCAAATGGGTGTTTACTTTTGGTGTTTTAATGGTATTACCATTTGGTTGGAATCAGCTTTCAGAAATAGACTTAGATATGCCTGCGAATATGTGGGGTAGTATTGCCTTTGTTGTCTTATTCACTACTTTTTTAGCTTATTTATTAAGCATCTTCGCATTGAAGAACGTTCAAGCAAGTGTGGTTTCAAGCTTTATTTATCTGCAGCCAATTATAACGGCTATTCTATCTTTTGCCATTCTAGACCAAACACTCAATATGGTTCAAATCCTTTCAGGGATTACCATTTTCGTTGGTGTATACTTGGTTAGTTTTTCTAAAAAAACAACTTAGCTTACCCAACCTTTTTTCACTTAAATACGTCTAACAGACATGAAAAGGATTTTGACATTAGTATTGACTTTTATTGGGCTTGGGTTTTCATATTCTCAAAGTACCTACAATGACGTAAAACCAGCATTAATCGAGAATTGTGCAGCTTGTCACCGAGAAGGTGGAGGAGCGCCATTTTCAGTATTAAACTATGCAGAAGCTTCGGCTTGGAAAAGCGCCATAAAACATGAATTGGAAGAAGGGTCTATGCCACCTTGGGCACCAGATACGAATTACATGCATTTTGTTGGAGAAAGAGAGATATCTGAGGAAGATAAAAATGCTATTATAGCATGGGTTGATGCTGGAGGACTTCAAGGAGATTCAAATCAAGAACCTGAGAGTCCTACTTATCCTAGTTCTTTATTAAATGGAATACCTGATTTAGTTTTAGATATGCCAATGATTACCAGTAATGCTGCTAGTGACGATGCATATAACACGGTTGTATTTTCAACTGGATTAACTTCCCCTAAAAGAATTAGAGCTATTGAAGTAGTTCCTGAAAACCCTGAGTTGACACATCACGTTTTGGTTAATGCTGATGAAGCCGGTGTTATTCAAAATGATTTAACCGGATATTCTTTTGATGTAGAGGGAGACATTGTAATTGGTACATATGCTCCAGGAACAAACCCAATCATTTTTCCTAATTCAGATGAAATCAAGTTGGGAGTTACTTTACCTGCGAATGCAGACATGGTTCTACAAATTCATACACCAAATTATACGAGTGCAGGAGCAAGTTTGGGAGAAGAGATTAACATTCAGTTGAAAATCTTCTTTTACGATGATAATGAAACTGGAATTAGAGAAGTTTACAATTTCACACCGCTTCAGTATTGGGAAAATGATTTCGTAATTCCGGCAGGAGAGATTAAGTCTTTTCAAACGGAAATTGGTTTGAGTGAGTTTACTGATTATGATTTAAGTTTTTATAGCTCTTTCCCTCATTCACACCAGATTTGTTCTAAGATTACGAATTATGCTTTTAAAGGGACAGATACAATTCCTTTAATCAAGATTGATAAGTGGGATTTTGAGCACCAAGAAGTTTATTATTACAAGAACTTGTTGAGAGTGCCTGTTGATTATACTTTGAAGGCTTGGCATGAATTTGATAATACTGCGGATAATCACCATAATCCTTTTAGTCCACCACAAACTATTCAAGCCGGATTTAATTCTGATGATGAAATGTTATTCGATGGATTTCAGGTGGTAGTTGCTTACCCTGGAGATCATTTAATCAACATTGATAGCATTTTATTAGCTGATCCTTTAATGAACTACGATCAAGTAATCACTGGAATGAATTCAACGACTTCAGTTCCATTAAAAAACTCTTTTGTTAGTCCTAATCCAGTATCTGATTTTGCGTCTATTTATTTCGTGAATGATAACAAAGAAGGGACTATTGATTTAAGGGTTTTTGATATGCAAGGAAGACAAGTAGAGCTTGATTTCGAGGTAAATACAGGAAGCGTATTGTTTTATAGATCTGGTTTAAGTTCAGGAATGTATTCTTACCAAATTGTTAAAGGAGGAGCCTTGTACACAGCAGGAACTATTGTTGTAGAATAGTTATTTCAAGCGTGTTGCTAATTCTTTAGTGAATTGATTTCCTGGATCTATATTCAGGTTCAATGCGGAGAAGAAATTTGATTGGTCTTTAGATAATGGACTTGTGTCATACGACCAGAATTCAACGTTTTGAGTTCTGGTCAGAGAATCAATTTTATCAAGCATTTTATTTCTATTGTATTGTCCAGGTTTTGAACTATTCAAGATTGGAGATTCATAGGTAATTAGTTCGATGTTTTCTTCAGCACAAAGCTGTACAATTTTTAAGAAATCGGATTCTCTTTTAGCACTCCATTTAAAAGTAACTCCACCTGGGTATAATTTGAAAAGCTCTTCATAATGATTGTCCCATTTCATCTTAACCGGAGGTTCATAACCATTAACGAAGTAAGGTTCTGTTTTCTCATTCCATTCGTGCTTTATTCCCTGAAAAGCAGGAAAAAGTAAAAGTCTATTGAAGTAAGTAAATCGAATTAGTGGCCACTTGTGAAATCTAACATACGTTGGAGCATTTTCTTTAAGTAGAGCATTAGTCAGACTATCTTGATATAAGGAGAATAGATAAGGGTGAAAGGTATTGTATCGATCGTCGAAAGACTCCGGAGTGATAAAAAGAAGTAGTTTTTCAGGTGCTTTATTCTGTTTTAGATACTGAATTAGACTCAAGTAATTTGTTGCAAAATCAGAATGGACATGAGATAAATTATAGACCTTTTTGTTTGTTACATTTTCAACAACCTCAGGATTTATAGTCCATATTACTTCACAAGGTCCATGAAATAGAAAATCCGCGTTAATGTTTCCACGCTGTGCATAGCTTTCTTTGATATTGTTATTTCTGACAAGACCAAATTCAACCAGCTTGTCTAGTCCTGTTAGTAATAACAGAAAGAAAAAGAGGACGAGTATTATTTTCAAACGCTTTTTCATCAGAATTGCATGTAAATGAATTGAGTGGTTTTTTCCCAGTTAGCGAAAAGTAATAGGCTAATTCCAATGGTAATAAGTTTAACTGGAGACCAATTATCTCGATTCAATCGTTTTTCGAATAGTAGTGATAAAGCAACTAATAATAATGTTAAAGCAAGATTAAACTGGTCGTTTAAGTGAGCTCCGTTTGCTAAAGGAGCTACAAACTGACCGTAAAAATCAATGGGAATAAAATTCTTGAAAATTGAAGCTAGAATAGCGAATACATCTTCCTCCGATTTTGTTCCGAAAAAGAGAAATCCGAACGCTAAAAGGTGAATGGAAATGATCCAAGATGGAATGTTCCACCATTTCCCTTTTGGCTTAAAAGGCTTTAAAAAATGCTCGATTATGATGATTATTGCGAAAAAGGATACCGTAATTAGGTATTTTACTTCAAAACCACTCCAAAGGCCGGAAGTAATAAAAACCAATAAGATGGGTAAAGTAAATACCAATAAGTTTGATTTTCTAAATCGATAAGAAAGCGGATAATAGATGAAATCGACAAGCCATTGCATTAAAGTCATGTGCCATTTTCGCCAAAACTCAGAAAGTGATTTAGAGCGAAGAGGAAGGTTGAAATTCTCAGGCAGCTTAATGCCAAATAATTTCCCTGATCCGATTGCTATATCTACGAAAGCGGAGAAATCAAAATACAACTGAACCAAAAAAAGAAGGGTTGCGGTATATTGAGTTAGTCCAGGGTTGTCGACAGGGTGAAGTAAAACCGAGTCAACTAAATCATCTAATCGATCGGCGATAACGAGTTTTTTGAACAGACCCAATAAAATTCTTTCGAATCCTGATTTCCACTGAACTTTCCCGAAAAAACGTTCTTCATTATTGAATCTTAAAATTGGTCCGGAAAGTTGTTTTGGAAAAAAAGAGCTCAATACAAAGTAATCCAAGAAGTCAATGGGATTCTTATTTTCCTTTAAAAAGGCAATATTTTGAAGGGTAAAGAAGCTAATACCTAAAAGAGGAATCAAAGCTTCTCCAGTCCAAGAAGCAATCAGTAGGTGGTGAACTACTAAAAGGATAAGGTTCGTGTATATCCCTACACTTGTTTTTTCCTTTTTAAAGGACCAGTAAGTGACAAGACTAGCAAAGACTAAAACAGATAAAGAAAGTTGATCATAGAGTCCAAAAAAGGTCATTGACGAGATGGCAATAACTACCTTCTGGTACTTTTTGAATAAATGAAAAGCTAAAAGCGATAAGCTTAAAAACAGGAAGTATTTTAAGCTAGCTAAACTCATTCACTCATTAACTTTTTAGCCATAGGAGAAACAGCTGAAATACAAATCAACTCTTCGCCAGATTGTAAATTCACTTTCCCAAGTGGTAAACCGATAAATATCCAACCTAGATCGGTTTTCATTAATGAACCAAAACCGACTTTACCATTGTCTTTTATTTGATCAAGCTTTCCAAAAACCGACTTCATTCTGATTAGTTGATCCAGATTTTGAGCTGCTTTATTTCTTTCTTGTTGAAGCAGTTCACGACTAGTGTCATGCTTATCTCCAGCAGTACTTTTAGATTCTGAGTTGATGGATTCTTGAATCCCGTCCATCGCTTTTTTACTGATAGCTATTCTATCATTTACTAAGGACTTTAACTCTTCTATGACTTGATACCTATTCATTATTCAGCTAGTAATTTCTTAATAAAGGATTCCGTTTCTGTTTTATAGTCTTCGTAAACCTTGCCGGTAGACGGACCATTAAATCCAGTATGAACCTTTCGAATAACTCCTTTTTTATCAATGAATATTGAAGTAGGAAAAGAGATCACTTTGTTTAGCATTGGAAATGTTTCAGAAGCAACAGATTTTCGACTGATACCTCCAATAAGCAAATCATAATTGATCGCTAAATCAGACTTCATTCGGTTAAGAGCCATGCTCGCTGTATCTGTAATTTCAGAACGTTCAAATGCGACTCCAATAATCTTTAATTCTGGAAATTGCTTTTGGAGTTCAACGTAGTATCTCGTTTCATCCATGCAGTTTGGACACCAAGAACCAAGTATTTGAACAATAGCAGGTGATTCTGCATAGGTGTTTTGAAATGAAATAGTATCTCCATTTAAGTCAGGTAAGTTGAAATCAAAGAGGCTTGAGTCTACAACTTGTGTTAAGGAGTCAGCATGTTGTAATTCATAATCTATATCTACATGGCCAACAAAGGAGGTGCTCCAATGTTTTCCAGAATAAAAATGACCTTGAATACTATCACCTTTTATTTCACCTTTAAAAGTAAAGACATGACTTCCATCGATGCAACCTATATTAAATTGCACATTTTGAATTTCTCCTGATAAAAAGCGGTAATCACCTGTTTCAGTTCTAACCGTCGCATGAATCTGTTCGTTATATCTTTTGAAAATTCCTAAACCTTCGAATTCGTTAGCCGTTTTTGGAGAGAATCTGATGTGGTATTTCCATGTGATTTCTTGTTTTGCGTCACTAGGCTTAGGCTTGGTGATACTTGTGAATGGAATTTGATAAGGACTTTTTCTGGAGGAATCAATGTAGTAACCTGTGTATTGACCACCTTTTTTTTTGGCCATGATATACGATTCAAATACTGGGAATCGTGCTGAAAAATGATCGTTAAATGAAACGTATTCTTTCATTTCAATCTTCTCTATTCCATTCTTTATTTGAAAAGAGTTTGCCTGCAGATTTGCCTTGATATCCAAATGAGTAGAATCATTTATTTCAAACCTAAAGTATAGATCTTCTTTTGTTGATTGTTCTTCTGTAGAACAGGAGATCAAGGTGATTAAGAGTAGAAAAGACAGTAATTTATTCATCCCACAAATAGTATACTTCATATGCTTGATCATAAACTTTTGGTACGGCTTGACTTCCCTTAACATAGCAACCTGAAGCTGGTTCAAAATAGAATTCTTGAGAAAGGTTGTAAATAGGTCTATCAATTTTTCTCGTGATTCTAACTCTAGCGGTTAAATCACTTAAAGAGTTTAGCTTTTCGATTTGCATTTTTTGAATACTTAAATTGCTATCTAAAGCTGTATAGCTTACCCTTAGTCTTTGTCCTTCAAGTGTTGAGTCTATAGTATATCTCAAAGCTTGTTTTGCATTCCATTTGATAGCTTTAAAAACGCTCAGTTCTTTAACAAGATTGATTGAATCAGAGCTTGAATTTTCAACAGAGTCTGTCATTACAATTCTCTTCTTGAATGTTAATGGAGCCTTGTCAAGCGAATCAATATTTTGATTTATATAAGTATTCCAATCAAATATTGTTGGAAGTGTAGTAGATTCTTTAGTCGCACATGCGGAGATAAAGCATACTATTAGGAATATCGACAAGTATTTCATGATCAATTTTTAGAGTCTACAAGATAGGGAATAAGAAGTGTTTTATAAAAGGGCTAGTCCAGTAGGCTGAGAAATGTAAAGACATAAAAAAAGCCGTCTGTTCAGACAGCTTTTAATTAAAGTGTTGGTGTATTATTTAACACCTAATTCTTTTGCTACAAGACCATAAACATCTTCTCCTCCTTCATATAGAGTAGCTCCAATGCTTGAATCTAAAATGTATGCGAAGTTGTTAGCTTCAGCTACTTTTTTGATTGCTGCTTTTACTTTCTCTTGTAAAGGCACTAATAAATCTTGCTCGTACTGAGCTAATTCAGTTTGAATATCTTGAGCGTACTGCTGTAAAGAAGCTTGAGAGTTTTGAAGATTAGTTTCTTCCAAAGCTCTTAGAGAAGCATCCATTGATTCTCTTTTAGCCATATAAGCTTGATAGTTTCTTTCTAATTCAGCTTGAGCACTTTGCAATTGCAATTGCTTCTTCTCATATTCTGTTTTGATAAGATTAGCTAAAGAGTCTCTTTCAGGAAGGTTCTCCATTAATTTAGCTGCGTCTAAATGTCCAATTTTTGTTTTCTGAGCGCTTACTGTGTTAAATAATGAAGCTCCGAAAATAACGGCAATTACTAATAAAATTCTCATGTCTTGTTTTAATTTGAATGTCAAAAATACTAATTAAAGCGGTTTAGTAACCTAATGTTTTTAAAACCTCGTCGCTGATATCATAATTCTGATCTACATAGATAACAGAAAGTTGACTAGCCGTGTCGAAAATCATTGCATAACGACCCTTTTCAGCAACTGATTTAATTGCTTCGTAAACCTTGTCTTGAATAGGCTTAACTAGTTTTTCTCTTTCTTGGTATAACGCTCCATTTTTACCAAACTTCTCTTTTCTAAATTGAGCAATTTCTCTTTCTTTCTGAGCAATTTCCTCTTCACGTTTAGCTCTCATGTCTTCGCTCATGATTACCTTATCAGCTTGATAGTTTTTGTAAAGACTCTCCACTACTTGGATCATGCTATTCACTTGATTCTCCCACTGCTTTGAAAGATTATTTAATTTAGATTGAGCCGATGCATAATCAGGCATCTTTTCTAAAATGTACTCTGTGTCAACTACTGCTGATTTTTGAGCGCTACCAATGAATGTAGCTAAAACGAATAATACGGATAAAAATAATGTCTTTTTCATGTTCAATTTTTTAAAATTACCAACCACTAATGTTTCCTCCGATGGTAAATGTAAATTGTCCTGTTCTATCAATTGGTGCGCCATTTAAGGAATCAAATGCCCATCCGTAATCCAGACCTAACAGTCCGAACATTGGAAGGAAAACTCTAAGTCCAACACCAGCTGATCTTTTCATATCAAAAGGATCAAAATCACTTAACTCCGAGAAGTTATTACCTGCTTCTGCAAAAGCCAGGCCAAAAACGGTAGCTGATGGATTAAGAGAGAATGGGAACCTAACTTCAGCAGTATATTTTGCGGCTGCAACTCCACCATTTGAGTTAGCTTCTGTACCCCATGATTGGTAGTCAGCATAACCTCTTAACGGAATAATTTCGTTACCAGTAATGTTGTTAACTCCCGTTAAACCAGAACCTCCAATGTAGAATCTTTCAAAAGGAGAATTACCAACTGCTTTGTTGTAAGGAGCTAGTACTCCAAAATTCACTTTTGTATAAAGAACCAAAGGATTCTTGTTTCTATCTAATGGCGTGTACATTTCAGCTTGGAATTTCCACTTGTGAAACTCAACCCATTTGTATCTTTCTTGTGTACTTCTTTCAAGGAAATTGATTTCCTCTTTAGATGACCATTCTTGAAGTCTACTCCATGGTGGAGTCAACTGAACTGAAAGCCCAACCTTTGAACCACTTTGTGGGTAGATAGGGTGAGAAATTGAGTTTCTTCCAAAGTTGAATGTATAGTTTAGGTTGTTTGAATAACCATTGTTAAAATCAGCATTCAGGTTATAGTTTTCCAAAACATAGTAGTTATAGCTTAAGGTGTTTTGCAGTGTAAAGAAGTTATCTGGCTTCTTCAATCGTTTACCAAGACCTATAGAAGCTCCAGTAATGTTGATTTTTCCGCTAAAGTTTAAAATAGAGTGAAACAAACCAATACTGAAAGCATTTGGTTTTTTACCCCCTAACCAAGGCTCAACAAAAGTGAAGTTATAAGATTGGTATGCTACACCATTTGAATTAGCTCTAAGTGACAATGTTTGTCCATCTCCAGAAGGAAGTGGTGTCCAAGCTTTACCATCAAATAATTTTTTAGCCGAGAAATTATTGAAACTTAATCCCAAAGTACCTACTAATCTATTTGCTCCGAAACCACCAGACAGTTCAATTTGATCTGAAGGCTGTTCTTCAACCGTATATTCGATATCAACCGTTCCATCGATAGGATTAGGCTTTGGATTAACGTTTAACTTTTCAGCGTTAAAGTATGGAAGCTGAGCTAATTCTCTTTGAGTTCGGATTACATCAGAGTAAGAGAATAATTGACCAGGCTTGGTTCTGATTTCTCTCATTACCACATGATCGTTCGTTTTCGTGTTACCTACAACCGTTACCTTGTTGATTACGGCTTGTTTTCCTTCGTAAATATTCATCTCATAATCGATGGTATCTCCACGGATGATTTCTACTGGATCAACAGAGAAAAATAAATAACCCCTATCCAAGTATAGCGAACTTACATCAGTACCTGTACCGTTTACATTAAGTCTAGCGCTAAGCATTTCTCCATTGAAAATATCTCCTTTATCAATGTGTAAAACTTTAGAAAGTAAGGTATCAGAGTAAACCACGTTACCTTCCCACTTGATGTCACCAAAATAGTACTGTTTTCCTTCTTCGATTTGAATCTGGATTCCGATCAATTCATTGTTAATTCGGTAAATAGTGTCTTTCGTTATTTTCGCATCTCGGTACCCTTTTTCTTGGTACAATCCGATCAATAGTTTTTTATCAGCTTCAAAGTTAGATTCTACAAATTTCGAAGTATGAAAAACATCGTACCAAGTCTTTTGCTTGATTTCCTCCATTGTTCTTCTAAGCTTCGCTTCTTTGAAAGCTGTAACACCACCAAACTTGATTTCCTGAATCTTAACCTTACTTCCTTTTTTAACATTGATATCAAGGATTACTCTATTGACTTTTGCAGTATCTTTTACTTGTTCAATGTCTACCTGAGCATTTAAGAATCCGTTATTAATGAAGTACGTTTGAACACGGTTAGTTGTAGTAACAAGGAGGTTTTCATTCACTACCTTACCTCTAAACAGATCAACAACCTCTTTCAGGTCATCTTCTTCTGTTTTCTTCATACCGTTAAAGGTGTAGCGACTAAGTCTTGGTCGTTCTTCTAAAACGATTTCTAAGAAGACTCTATTACCCTGAATTTTTTGTGCGTTGATTTGGATATCGGCGAAAAGACCTTGATTCCAAAGTTTTTTAATTGCTCCAGAGATTTGATCACCTGGAACAAATATTTTGTCACCGATGGTCAATCCTGATAGCGAAATCAAAACAGTTTTATCCAGATACTTCGTACCTGAAACGATGATTCCACCTATCGTATACTCTTGTGGTTTCTCGTAAGAAAGTTTTTGTTTCGACGAGTTAATTTGTCCTGCTAGAGGCAAAGACAAAAGAATCGATAATGTTAATCCGATTAGTAATTTCATTCAATTATTGGGTTATCTGTTCGCTGGTTTTACCGAATCTTCTTTCACGGTTTTGATAAGCATAGATTGCTTTGATCATTTCCGATTTATTAAAATCTGGCCATAATGTCTCGGTAAAGTAGAATTCAGAATAAGCTACTTGCCAAAGTAAAAAGTTACTCAGGCGATGCTCGTTACTGGTTCTAACTAATAACTCAGGATCAGGAAAGTCTTTAGTTGTTAAGTGCTGACTAATTAGATCATCATTTATATCAGAGCTGTTTAATTCTCCTGATTTCACTTTGTCTGCGATTTGTTTAACTGCTTCTGTGATTTCCCATTTAGCACTATAGCTCAATGCTAAAATAAGTGTCATGTGGGTATTGTTAGCAGTATTTTCTTTTGCCTTAATTAATTCCGCTTTGGCTCTTTTAGGAAGGTCATCAATATTTCCAATCGTTTCCAATCGGATGTTATTCTTGTTAAGCGTATCTACTTCTTTAGCAATAGTAATGACTAATAATTCCATTAAAGCCTTCACCTCTAATTTGGGACGATTCCAATTTTCAGTAGAAAAAGCATAAAGAGTAAGGTATTTAACACCTAATTCAGCAGCTGCTTCAGTTGCTTCTCTGACTGCTTTAACACCATGTTTATGTCCGAAAGTCCTCAGTTTTCCCTGCTGTTTAGCCCATCTTCCGTTACCATCCATGATGATTGCGATATGTTGAGGTATGTTGTTAGGGTCGAGCACTAATTGGTCCATAAAAATCTATCCAAATTAAGGTAGCAAAAGTACTTTTTTAAGCTTAATTAAACAATTCGAACAGGCGTGAATCCTGACATTTGGCTTTAAAACGATTGAGAAGAGATAAAGTAACAATGTTAATCAGAACACTTAAAGGATGGTTTCTGAAATAACCATGAGATTGTGATGCCTGTAAAGTTGTACCAATCATTCGTATTTGCAAATCCTCTTTGTCTAAAGTCTTTGCTATTGGTACTTAAAGTTTGATCAGCCAATAGGGCCGAATTACCTCCCAGTGCTCCTTGATAAACAGTTGATACATCATCTAAATAATCTGTAAAAGTTGCTCTCATTGCCCATTCTAAAGAGATGGAAAGGTTTTCTTTTGGAAACCATTTCACACCTAACCCTATCGGAAAGGTTAGCTGTAAGTTTTTATAATCTTTTATGTTTTGTTGCGTTAGTGGATCTGTTCCTCCTTGAAGTTCCGTGTTATTTGGAGCGCTGTTTAACCATGAACTGTTATAGTTGGCCTGTGGATTGAAAGCAAGAAGACATAAGCCAGTCGTAAAATAAGGTGATATTGAGCGCTTTTTGTCTTTAGGATTAATTGCATGAAAATAGATTTCTATTTGAGTTGATAACTCGAACAAATCAGAGCGAAAAGTTAGATTTCTATTTTGGTTGAATCCAATATTTGATTTAGAATCTAGAGTTTCTATATAACCGTATAATACCGATGATTTGAATGACAAACGATGGTTGAAGTTTCTTCTATATTGGATTCCAAATGCAGGAAGAAATAGACTTATATCCTTTATCGGCTCAATTCTTTTATCGAAGGATAATGTTTTATCAGGAACAAAACCTTTGAAGTGGGTTTGATTTAAATCACCAATATAATAGGAGATACCTAAGTAAAGTCCAAGTTCGGTACTCGGACGTTGTTTTTGAGAAAAAAGAAAACTGCATGTAAAAAACATGCAGCTTATGATTATTATCTTTTTCATTCGTGCTTAACGAGCAAAAAGCTCAATTATTATCTACCAAATTTTGGTAAACCACTTCTAGACGCTTTTAACTTGTAAACAGCCGAAAGAGTTAAGAACATGTATGAATCGTTATCAGTTGGATCTCCTCTTTGTTGACCAGGT
>CBFIFL010000040.1:0-25852 GCA_965661855.1 Flavobacteriales bacterium | reverse complement strand
GATGAAATATATGAAGTTGAAAATGCCCTAAATACAGATTTATTTAAAGACAATCCACTTGTTACTGGCGATCCGAATATTCGTTTTTATGCCGGAATCCCACTAAAATCAGCTGAAAGATATAACATCGGTACCCTTTGTGTTATCGATAGAAAAGAACGCAAACTTACTGATGATCAAAAAGATCTATTAAAAACCTTCGCAGACTCAGTAATAAGTCAACTCGAATTAAAACAACAGAATGATACTTTAACCCAAACTCAAAAAATAAACGATGAAATCGCTGCTTTAAGTGGAATTGGTTCTTGGAGAGTTGATTTACTTGAGCAAACCGTTTTTTGGGACAGTAGGACAAAAAAAATTCACGAAGTAAAAGGCGATTTCAATCCTGATTTAGGGACAGGAATTAATTTTTATAAAGAAGGTTATAGTCGTGAAACAATCTCTCAATGCGTAGAGGAGGCGATAGAAACTGGAAAACCTTGGGATGTTGAGTTAATTATCGTTTCTGCTTTAGGAAAAGAAAAATGGATAAGGGCTAAAGGAAATGTTGAATTCAAAGCAGGTAAACCCATAGCGCTATACGGTACTTTTCAAGACATCTCACAACAAATTAAAACCGTTGAATTGCTTAAAAAGCAAAGACAAAACCTTAAAGCGGTTATTGATGGAGCAAGAATCGGTATATGGAACTGGAATCCTCAAACTAATGAAGTCGATTTTTCAGATAGCTGGAAAACCATGCTAGGTTATACTCCTGGGGAAATCTCAAATAATATAGAAGAATGGTCTTCTAGATTGCACCCAGAGGACATAGATCAGTGCCAAGCTGATATCGAAAAACATGTTAGCGGTGACGCAGAAATTTACTCGAATGAGCACCGAATGCAACACAAGGATGGCCATTGGATAATGGGTTCTTGATCAAGACCTGGTCGTTGAAAGAAACGCAAAAGGCGACCCTATTAAGTTTGTTGGTACTCACCTCGATATAACCTCCCGAAAAGAACAAGAGGTTCAGATTAAAGAAATCACTAACGAGTCTTCTAAATTCTTTAACCTTAATATTGACTTGCTTGCTATTGTAAATACAGAAGGTAAATTCTTAAAAGTAAATCCAGCATGGACGCAAGTTTTGGGTTATTCTGAAGAAGAAATGCTTACCACTCCTTTCTATAACTTTATGCGTCCTGAAGATGTTCAGCGAACAAACGATGAGGTTAATCGTTTAGCTGCAGCAGGTGCTAAAACATTCAATTTCAAAAATAGATACCGTACAAAATCAGGTGCTTATAGATGGCTAAGTTGGTCTTCTCAAACAGACCCTGATTCTGGTTTATTATACTGCGTAGCGAGGGATATTACAGTCGATTTTGAACTTGCGGAAGCAGAAAAAAAGAACCTTACTTTAAGAAAAGAAAAAGAAGTAGCAGAAGCCTCAACCAAACAAAAAGAGGTCTTTCTGGCAAACATGTCTCATGAGATCAGAACACCGATGAACGGTATTGTTGGTTTAATAGATGTGCTCGTTGAAAATAGCGATCCAAACCCACTACAATTAGAGTACCTGGAAACGGCAAAAACTTCTTCCAATACTTTAATGAATATCATTAATGATATTCTAGATTATTCTAAACTAGAAGCGGGAAAAGTTTCCTTGAAACCAGATGATCATAATATCCACTCCCTTGTTCACCAAGTTAAAAACTTATTCAAACCAAAGGCATTAGAAAAAGACATTGAAATTATCTCTGAATATGCAGACAATATGCCTGAGTTTTTGGTAGTGGATAACAATCGTTTTAACCAGGTCTTGTCTAACTTTGTAAGTAATGCTATCAAGTTTTGCAACGATAAAGATGTACGAATTCGATTGAGTTGACTTACTGAAAAAAATGATGAATACACTATCAAAACCGAGATTATTGATGAAGGCCAAGGTTTGTCAAAAGAGGATCAAAAGAAACTATTTAAGTCGTTTTCTCAACTAGATAACTCTTCTACTAAATCAGTTGAAGGAACAGGCTTAGGTCTTGCCATTGCGAAGCAAATCTCTGAACTAATGGGAGGAAGCATTGGTGTTGAATCTGAAATCGATAAAGGGTCGAACTTTTGGTTCACTTTTAAAGCGGGTAAATCAAAGAAAAAAGCAGAAGAGACTTTAGAAAACAACTCGATTGCCATTAGTAAAGATAAATTTGATTTAAAGGTCCTTTTAGTTGATGATAAAAATGTAACCCTGATTGTTGCTAGAAGCATGCTAATGAAATTTGGCTGTATTCCAGAGACGGCAGTAAATGGAGTTCAAGCGGTTGAAAAGTTCGAGGAGGGTAAATATGATTTGATATTAATGAATATTCAAATGCCTGAAATGGATGGAGTTCAAGCTACCCAAAAAATAAAAGAGGATTATAACAATATCCCTCCTATTATTGCTTTAACAGCCAATGCAATGGAAGGAGACAAACAAAAATATATAACCGCCGGGCTTGACGATTACTTAGCAAAACCGATTACTTTAAAAGGGATGCAGGAATTGTTAAACAAATGGTTTCCTGAATAGACTAACATTTCTGAGTTAATAGAAACACGCTACTCATATTGATTTAAAGGTGGTTTTCATGCAAATTGCAATCATGAAAATCACCTTTTTACTTTGCCTTATACTTTCTCTTAGCAGTTTAACTGCTCAATCAGAGACTATTCAAAATCCGGATACGGTTTATCATCACGAAAAGGGAATGATGATTATTCCTTTTGAAAAAAAGATGTACCGTTCTCAAATCGATAAAGAACTGGCTAAGGAAAATGAAAAAAACTTCCCTACGATTCTTTCCAACTTTAGAAATGGAATCACCTATCAGTTTAAATACCAAATGCTTTACCGCTATAAAGCATTCTCCATTTTTAACTTAACCGTTGATTCTTTGCGAGAAGATTTAGAACGTATTTACGCTGGTATTGGATATAGCTATGAAGTGATTATTGATACCGCAGGTTATTCAGAAGCAAACCCGCTGGAAAAAATAAAACTAGATAAAAAAATTAAAGCAGCTAAAAACGAGCCTGTTAACGGAACTATTAACGGTGAAATAGTAAGTACTCGGGATACACGAAAAAAGTACATGAAAACGGCTATAAAGGACACCTCTTTACTTCCTTACTTAAATGAGCGCTATCAATGTTCTTATTACCTATTCATCAATGAGCTTGACCTGATGAATGACCTAAGCGATATTAATGCCGTTAGTACTGGAGAGTGGAATAGAGTGGTTAAAATTCATTATACGGTTCTCAATGCTAAAGGAAAAACCATTGAAAGCGGAATTCTGGAAAAATCATTTCCAAGAGACCAAAATAATATCGACAAGATCATCTCGGAAGAATTCAAAGCATTGGCTACTCAATTGAGACATAAAATGAGTCTGCATGAACAGCAACAAGCGATGTTAATTCAAGAGAAAGATAATAAGAGCTTAAATGAACTTAAACCAATAAAAAGGAAGATCATTTCTGCTAAAAAACGACTAAAGAAGAATTGATTACTCGATTCCCGCTCGATTCAACTGATCCTGAATATTCTTCATACTTGATTCATTTAGCTTCTCATGAACATTCTTTAATGATTCACGAATAAGCTTATAGCTTTCTTCCACCTTCTTAAGTCGTGCTTCCTTAGCAGGTAGATCATTTTTACGTGTGTTGGAGTCTTTCTCGTCTTGAATATCCTTTTTCAAATCATTCATTCTGGAATAATAATGTACAACCATCTCCAGTAAAACGTTAGCCATTGCGCTTTTATCCTTATCGGTATAAAAAGGACTGCTTGCTAATCCTTCTAAATGTTTAACAGCTGATCGTATACTGTCCTCTGATTGCTTTTGCAAGTACGCAGCATACGACTTCTGTAAATACATCTTCTTCGTGGTGAAGTTGGCAAACTTTTCTTGAAAATAAGCTTGATAGGCTTGATCCCCTTCTTTAGCATAAATCTTTGCTATAGAGTTAACTATACTGCTATTGTCAGAGTTTTCAAAGCTTGAAACCTTCTTTAACAAAAACTCCTTATCCGTAACATAAAGCGCTTCTATAGCATAAGCCTTAACCATGTAAGATGAATCTTTAAGTGCTTTTCTGATAGCAAAAACATTTTCTTGGTTTTCAGGTAGTTTCGTTAAAACCATGATCGCTGTTGCTCTAACACTTGAAGCAGGGTCTTTAGTTAAAAAGTCTAACATTTTTAGTCTCAACTCAGCACTGTCCTTTTCCTGAATAAAAGGGTAAGAGTAAGAAGCCATCATTCTGATGTTTTTATTCTTATCCTCCATAAACTCCCACATCAAGTCATTTGTTGCCGTAGATGCTGAATCTTTACAGTGAACCAATACTTTTTCAAATGCGTCATATCTGTCTAAATACAATGGTGCATTTCTATACTGATGAGCCCATGCCTCAAATGGCTTTTCTTCTATTTTCTCACAGGTAATAGACTTTGTAGCGTCAAAGTTGACGTTATCTGGCCTTCCGTCAACAGCAAAAGCAAATCTGTTTTTCTTTTCGTTTGCCCAAACCCTCTTTCTTTCTGCTCTGCTACCGTGGTAGATATCAATATCTATTGGAAGCTTGTATAATGGTGTTTTTTCTAGATTCTGCAGTTGCTCAATATTTAAAATAAGTGAATCATTCACCGCATCATAGCTATAAGTATAGAACAGACTTGGATGACCTTTATCCATGAACCACTGATTGAAAAACCAATTCAAATCTTCTCCTGTTACTTTTTCAAAAGCTTGTCTTAAATCGTGTATTTCAACCGTTTGATAAGCGTTTTCGTTCAGGTAAACTTTCAATGAAGCAAAGAAGGCTTCATCTCCAATGTATTTTCTAAGCATATGTAATATAGTACTTCCCTTTGCGTAAGAATGACTATCAAACATATCCATCGGGTTTTCATAAGTAAAACGAATCATATCCTCTTGCTTATAGGCTGACTCCCATAAATAAGATCTTAGGTTACTGTGATAATTCATGTCCGCATACTCTCTCCCGTACTTATGTTCTCTCCATAAATAAGATCCGTAAGTAGCAAAAGATTCGTTTAGAGGAAGATTTGCCCATGACTCACAAGTAAGTAGATCTCCAAACCAATGGTGTACTAATTCATGTGCAATAATATCTTCAAAGTTTTGATCTAGGTACTCCAAGCTATCCAACATAATAAACTCACCATGAATTACCGCTGAAGTATTCTCCATTGCTCCAGAAACAAAGTCTCTTACTAAAACTTGATCGTATTTAGCCCAAGGGTATTCGAAACCTAAATAGTCTGAATAATAATCTAACATTTCAGGGGTTCTTCCGAAAACCAATTCTGCATAATTAGAATCTTTTGGTTCAACGAAATAATGAACTTTAATATCTCTCCAATCGTGCTCTACAACATGATAATCTCCAACCGACATCATGAATAAGTATGGCGCGTGAGGTTTTTCTTGTCTCCAAACATCAGATCTTGTACCGTCTGCATTTAACATAGAATAAGCTAACTCACCATTCGATAACGTTTTGAATTTATCTTGAACTGTAATACGAATCTCTTGTGTTGTCTTCTCATTAGGAATATCAATTGTTGGAAACCAACATGATGACGCTTCTGTTTCCCCTTGAGTCCAAACTTGCTGTGGCTTTTCAGGGTGATCTCCATCAGCATTGATAAAATATAATCCTTTTGCCATATGAATAGCTTCAGAGCCTGGTTGTTCCACCTTCTCAGGGTTTGCAACATAATCGATGAAAACGTTTATTGTGTCTTTTCTAGTAACCGCTTTACCCAGTTTAACAGAAATAACTAATCCGTCATAAGTAAATTCTACAGGCTTAACCTCTCCAAGACTATCGATCAAACCAACAGCTTTAATATCCATTGCTTTCGCATCAAGGTTTAAAACCGTCTGATCATAGAAAACAGGTGTTAGCTTTAGTTTAGCAACACCAAGCAATTGCTTTTGAGTCCAATTAAACGAAACATCTAAATCAGTATGTAATAAATCAAACTCCCTCTTTTCTGTTTCCTTGTAAACACCGTGAGATGCTTTGTCAGCAATAACAGATATCTCTTTTGTCTCATTAGAAACATGCTTAGCTGTTTTACAAGCTGAAAAAGAAAGAGCGGTTAATAGAGAAAAAACGATTGACTTATTCATAACAATATTGACTTTGAAATACTTAGGTAATCACCGAAGCACTTCAAATATAGCAATTAAGAGAGCAAGAAGATGGTCAGTCTTTTATATATTTGCAGCATGTACGAATTAACGACTAACGAACAAAAGTTTAACATCAAGCCTCTAGAAAAGCTTGGTTTAGGAGAAGTTAATGGAAATAACTTTGACATCGATGTTAGAAAAATTAACGAGAAAGAATTTCACGTTATAAAGGATAACAAAACTTACACTGTTGAAATTGTTACTGCTGATTATAGCTCAAAAGCTTTTACAGTAAAGGTTAACAACACAGCTTATGACTTCGAAGCAAAAGATCAATTTGATTTATTGTTGAGTCAAATGGGTATGGATATGTCAACAAATCAAAAGGTATCCAACTTAAAAGCTCCAATGCCAGGACTTGTTTTAAAAACACTTGTTAAGGCAGGAGATTCAATCGCTAAAGGAGACGGATTAATCGTTCTTGAAGCAATGAAAATGGAGAACGTTTTAAAATCTCCGGATGACGTTATAATTAAGTCCATTGAAGTGGAGATTGGAAAATCAGTAGAAAAGAATCAAGTACTAATCGAATTCGAATAAACAATTATGTTTAAAACACTCCTATTTACTGTATTAGCTAGTCTTTTAATAGCTTGTAGTCAAGACAATCGCGTTGATATTAAAATGTCTGATGTAGACAAAGCTTTTGCTGAAGTGGAACCGAGAATTGTTCTAGAAAAAAAGGGAATCAAGCTTATTGAGGCTAATGACTTTCCTCTTTTTTCAGATACTAAGCTTTCAATGGAATCCGATAGTACTATTTTTCAATTTGGTCCAAATAAGATTGAACTAATTCTTGAAAATTATGGACTAGGTGGCTCTACAACTGATCAAAATGAAAAGAATACCCGTTTAAACTCTACAGGACAATTTATCTACTTGATTAAAGACCAAACTAAAATTAAAAAGGTAAGTAACATAAACTTTGATTTTGATTTAAAAAGAGGGCTAAATAGCTTCTTTGTAATTCCTTCAAGGTCATATGAGATGAGTATAAAAAATGATAATTCTTGGTTAGCTTTTGAACTAGAGGTAACAGACACAAAAAAAAGAGCCAAGTACAGGTCTATCTCTGAACCTGCCGTATTTATCTGTTCTCCATCAGGCAGGTATAATGAAGGTATTTCAGAAAAAGTTTTGTTTGATTTCTTTCTTGCAAACACAACTATTTCTCCAGAAGGAAATAAGGTTAAACTTTCCATCGATAATAAGACATCGTTTATAATTGACAACTGGGCTCCGTATTACATAGAAGGTCTAAACAACGGTAAACACTTTTTTAAAGCTGAACTACTTGATAAAGACGGTAAAACACTGCCTGGTAAGTACTCTAGTGTAGGACCGGTTTACTTCTCATTACAATCGATTACTTACTAATTTAGATAACAAGCTAGATTTAGAATCTTTCTTTTTCCAGTTTCGTTTGTAACAACTAGATTCAGAATTGCTTGTCCTGAATAGCCCATATATGTGCGCTCAACCTTAACTTGTCCTTCCGATCCTAGCCAAAGATTATTACCGAGGACCTCAATCAATGAACCATGAAGGCTATACAGATTAATCTCTAAAAAACCTGGTTCAACGCCACTGTAATCAATTGTTATTGATTCCTTAATTCGCTTTGATAACAAACGGAATTCTTCTTTACCCTCATGAATTACTTGGGTATTCCGTAAGCCAGGACTTGCGTAATTACTTGTAAATGAAGCTACTTTCCAAGACTCTGAAATTAACCCATTCTCTCCAACTCTTTCAAAACTGTACCCTTCTGTTAAATTCAAGTCATTCGGAGTCCAATCTACATTATACTGGATTTCATCAATGACTTCTTCGTTTTGCGTTATTAACAAAAGATGCATCTCGGAACTCAATAAATCGGGAAAATCAAGATCGTCAAGGATTGTCATTTTATTCAAGTATTCATGCTTTCTAAGCAGGTATTTATCCTTACAAATAGTAAAGTATTCATTTGGTTGAACAAGTTTTTCAGGAAATTGATAAATAGGTAAAACCTCATTATTGCTTTCTTTTGCTAGCCATAAACCATCCAGTAGTATAGCCTTATCTGAATGATTCACTAGCTCAATAAACTCTGGGATTTCTGCAGATGGTCTGAACAGTATTTCTGATATCATCACATTCTTGGAACCGACTTCTTGTATGTTATCTAGCACTAGAATAGTGTCATTCATTCTGTTGGTACTTAAGTCCTGTATATCATCTACAACTTCAAACGTCGGTGATATACGATTGTCATAATATACTGGTTCATTGAAATGATACAGCGTATCCGTTCCATTCAATTCAAGCCATACTATGTAGGGCCGCTCGTTGTCAAATAGCACTTCTTTCTCATTTAAAACTCCAGGAGATCCTCCTCGAAAAGATTGATGAAACTCCCATGTATTAAAGTAGTCTCCAAAATAATCTGAATCCTTCTTTTCAAGACTCCAGCCGCCACCAGAACGCTGTTTATTTGAGAAAAGGCTATGATTATACTCAAAGTGATCAATAAGACTTCCATAGGGGTCTAAAAGCTCTAGTATAAACATTTCATTGCTCAATGACTGATCATATATGACCATCAGCGAGTCTTTTTTCCATTCATCAATGGATATTAACGATGTATCTTGATTATAAACCAAATAAAACTCTGTTTTGAATAAGTCACGTCCACTTAAGTTTATTAATTCAATATACTCCTCTTCATAAACGCCTAAACTTGGACTCGGGTCAATCATTAATTCATTGAAAGCGCAGGACTGAAAACGCATTTGTTTTGAGTAAAATGACGTGTCTATAAATATCTTGTTTTCATTTCTATCAGTTATTTCAATATTTAATGTAAATAATTGATTATATGAATTTAGCATTGATTTATGAAGTGTTTTTTCAGTCGAAAACGTTTCTTGCTCCATCTTAACAGATTCATCAAAAACCAAACGAACGCTATCGCTATTTAGCCAAAATAACGTATCTAATCGAGGAGGATCGAAATCTTTTAATGTCTCAACTCCTGCATAATTATATAAATGAAATCCTCCAGCATTTGAACTGGTATAATTGCATGATAGGCCAAAGTATAAAGAGTCTTGAATAAATGCAGAAACCATCGTTAAACTATCCTCTCCGATAAAAGCTGTCCAACTATTCACTTCTTTATTTAGCCTTATTTCAAGATCTGTAAATGATGATGCAAATATTTCCTCGCCTCGTTGACTTTTAACTTCTTCACCATTCCTTAATTCCCGCAGAATCCATTGATCATTCGATCCACTCTCTCCTAGCTCCAAGGCAACCCCATCACTAAACTCCCTATTATTTGCAATGTAAATACTCACGCGATTTGAACTGGAAGGAGAAAAATCCAAAGAAAACTGAAATGAAGACTCAAAGCCGTAATAATTCTTGATTGCTGATTGAATTTCTGAGCTTCCGGAGCCTTCTGCACTTAAGCTTACCATACTATCATTTATAAGAAAATCAGAAGTATCCCCTTCCCACCTTAGTTGGATATTCTCCATTTCCTGAGAAAAAGCAACAAAAGATACTGTGAGAAACAGGAATAAGTAGATTGATTTCATCATCTTAATAAGGGGCTAAAACAAATGTATTATTTTTGGAATCGCGCTTGGAAAACAATTAGTAAGCGCTTGTTATCATATGAAATTAGCTGTAGTTGGTGTTACTGGAATGGTAGGGAACGTTATCCTCCAAGTTCTTAAAGAAAGAAAGATTCAGATAGATGAGTTTATTCCTGTTGCTAGTGAAAAGTCAAAGGGAAAACTAATTGAATTAAATGGTGAAAACCACGCTGTTGTAACTATTGATGAGGCGATCTTGCTAAAACCAGACTTCGCTATATTTTCCGCAGGAGGAGAGACTTCTTTACGTTTTGCACCAAAATTTGCGGAAGTTGGAACAACTGTAATTGACAATTCTTCAGCATGGAGAATGAACCCAAATAACAAACTGATTATACCAGAAATCAATGGAGATTCAGTGACTTCTGCTGATAAAATAATCGCTAATCCGAATTGCTCAACAATTCAAATGCTAATGGCATTAGCTCCTCTTCATGAGTCGTTCACCATAAAAAGAGTGGTTGTTTCAACCTATCAAAGTATATCTGGAACAGGTGTTAAAGCGGTTCAACAACTGGAAAATGAAAGGAATGGTGTTGAAGGAGAAATGGCCTACCCGTATACTATAGACAAAAACTGCTTACCTCATTGTGATGATTTCCTAGATAATGGATACACCAAGGAGGAAATCAAGTTAATGAACGAAACCAAAAAAATATTGAATGATGACAGTGTTCAGGTGACTGCAACTGCTGTAAGGATTCCTGTTTCTGGTGGACACTCTGAAAGTATTAATGTAGCTTTTGAGAAAGAATACACGCTAGAATCTGTAAGAGACATCATTTCAAAAACTGAAGGTTTAACTCTTAAAGATAATCCTGCTCAAAACGAATATCCAATGTGTTTATTCTCAGAAGGTAAAGACGACGTTTTTGTTGGTCGTTTACGCAGAGATGAAAGCCAAGCAAACACATTAAACATGTGGGTTGTTGCAGATAACTTAAGAAAGGGAGCTGCTACAAATGCGGTTCAGATATTAGAGTTGTTAGTAAAATAAGCAACCTACCTCCTACCCTTAAACTTCTTTTTACTCTGGAATTTCTTCTTTTGAAATCCATGGTTTTTCTTCGGTGTGGCTTTAGCTTCTTGCTTTTGTTCAGGCAATAATCTATTCACTAAATCAACACGATTTACTTTTGCTAACGTATTCTTGATCCACTGCTTATTCTCTGCTTTATACCAGAAAAAGAATCTGTTTTGAGCTTGTTTCTCTTTTTTAGATTTTACCGTTTCAACTGGTTTTAATGTATACGGATGCACTCCTGAGTAATAAATTACGGTAGCAACCGTCATTGGAGTTGGCGTGAAATCTTGAACTTGCTCAAGCTGGAACCCCATTTCCTTTGTTTCAGCTGCTAAATCAGCCATATCTTCTGTCTTGCAGCCAGGGTGACTCGAAATGAAATAAGGAATCAACTGCTGCTTTAATCCATGTTTACGTTGTATCTGATCAAACTTCTTTTTAAATGCATGAAAATGCTTAAAACTAGGCTTTCTCATGATTTTCAGCGTCTCATCTGCCGTATGCTCTGGAGCAACTTTCAATCTTCCCGAAACATGTCGTGTAACCAACTGTTCCATGTACTCATCTAAACTATCATCGCCTTTTTTATTGAAAGACTTCACAGCCATATCATAACGTACACCTGAGCTAACAAAGGCTTTCTTTACTTTCTCGTGTTCATCTACCTTTTTGTATAGGTTTGTTAAAGGAGTATGAGATGTATCCAGGTTACTGCAAATCACCGGGTTAATACATGACGGAGAAGTACATCGATCACAAATCGCTTGATCAATACCCTTCATTTTGTACATGTTTGCGGAAGGACCTCCTATGTCAGATATATACCCTTTAAAGTCGTCCATTTCAACCACTTGCTCCACTTCTTTCATTATGGACTCTTCAGACCTAGAAGCAACAAACTTCCCTTGATGAGCTGAAATAGTACAAAAACTGCATCCTCCAAAACAACCTCTATGCATGTTTATCGAATGACGTATCATTTGATAAGCAGGAATAGGTCCTTGGAAGGTATACTTTGGATGCGGTGTTCGTGTATACGGCATGTCAAAACTCTGATCAATTTCCTTTTCCGTCATGGTTGGATAAGGAGGATTTATTATCAGTGATTGTTCACCTATATGCTGTATTAATCTATCCGCTTTCGTTTTATTAGATTCTTGCTCAACATGTTTAAAATTAGCTGCATACTTCAACTTATCGTCCAAGCAGTCTTCATGTGAATTCAACTCAATATCAGCAATCTTCTTATTCTTTGGATAACAGTATTTATCTACTAACACTGCCGTTTGAGGTATTGTTTTCAATGAATCAAAAGGAACTCCCTTTTCCAATAGTCTAACAATTTCTCTTAACGCTTGTTCACCCATTCCATAAACCAGCATGTCAGCACCAGACCATGAAAGAATATTTGGTTTTAAGGAATCACTCCAATAATCATAATGAGTAACCCTTCTTAAACTTGCCTCAATACCTCCAATCAATACAGGTGTTTCAGGAAAAAGATCCTTTAATATTTTAGAATATACTGTTGTCGCATAATCAGGTCTTTTACCCGCTTTTCCTCCAGGAGAATAAGCATCATTTGACCTCTTCTTCTTATTAGCCGTGTAATGATTAACCATTGGGTCCATACAACCACCAGTAACCCCAAAGAATAAACGAGGAGTACCTAATCTTTTAAAGTCTTGTAAGTCTCCTTTCCAATTCGGCTGATCTATGATACCCACTTTAAGTCCTTGACTTTCTAATATTCTACCAATCACGGCAGATCCAAAAGCAGGGTGATCGATATAAGCATCACCAGAAATCAAAATAACATCAAGTTCGTTCCACTCTCTCGCTTCAGCTTCCTTCTTTGTGGTCGGCAACCATCTTGTTATATCTTGACTCTCTAGCATAATGCAAAGTTAGTTCTTTTGAACGTATCTGTTCATTAGTGAACTTTATAATACAAATAAAGGAGGCTGATTAGACCTCCTTTACTTTCCTTTTTCTTTATGTTATTTTATTGAATCACTAGCTTTTTCATGCTGGTCATTCCATCAGCCGTTAACTTGATAAAGTATACCCCTCTGGATAAATCGCTAACGTTATAGTTTAAATTAAATTCGCCTGCATTCGCCTTTTCCTCTAATAAAGACTTTACAGAACTTCCTTTAATATCCATCAAGTCAATCTTTACACTCCCAGCGTTTGCCAAGCTAAAGTCAATACTGAAGTTTCCACTACTTGGGTTAGGATAAACCTTTAAATCAACTTGGTTTTCCTCTTGTTCAATGGAGTTAATATCTCCAATGTTTACATTATCCAACCAAATGTTATTACCTCCACCTGAAGTAAACTGAAACTTAACCCTTACGTTTTCCTCGTTCGCGAAAGTACCCAGGGCAATCGAAACATTTTGCCATTGATCATCACTAGGAATAAGGGCTGCTACAGCTGTTGGGGTAGTTTCTAAGGCATCTGCAGATTTACTAAACCTCAACGTCCATGTTTTACCACAGTTTCTTGAAATATAAACTTTAAAGTCATCTGTACTTGATGAAGTTAGTTTACTATATGCATAGTCAAAGTATAATCTTGGTGAAGCGCTTGCCATTACCGACGGATTAAATGAAGGAGATATAATGTAATCTACACTTCCGTCTGCATTACCGGTTCTATTTTGAATGGTTAAGGCTGACTTGCTAGCATAACCTGCAGCAGCACTCCACTCCCATCCATTATCTTCATCGTTAAAAAACAACCAATCATCAGATACACGGGCTTCATCTTCAAAGTTGTCTAAATACTGCCATGCTTCATATTGTGCTTCTAATGGACTTACGTATACCAAGTTTTGTTCTGTCTTTGTATCGTCTCCGCTCTCATTAGAAACATTCAACGATACATCGTAAACTCCAGCATTTAAAAATCGAATGTTTGGATCAGATGAAACACTTGTTGCTGGTGTTCCTCCTTCAAATGACCAAGAATAGTTGTCTGGTGATCCATTCCATGAATTGTCAATAAAAGAGACTTGCTCTCCTTGACAAATCATTAAATCAGTAGCATGAAATTCTGCAATAGGAGAACAAACTTGATAATCAAGGTCGTTTACACCAGTTGCTGAAAGGTTTGACGGAGTAACCAAACTACTTCTGTTTTCATCCAGTACATAATTCATTAATTCACTTTGTCCTTGCGAAAACATATTTTGGCAAGACCCATTCGTGTAATCCATGTAGTTCATATACATTTCTCCGTTAGTTGAATTCCCTGCACAAGAACCTGCATTATAAGGAAAGCTTGGACATCCACTATTTGCATCTGCTGCTGCTGGCGTATCATCAATACCATCATCTCCACAAAATTCATCACCCCAAATATGTCTTAAACCAAGGTAATGGCCTACTTCATGTGATAAGGTTCTTGCTTTATTGCTAGACCCTAAAGACCCTGAAGCAGAACCAATTGTTCCAACAACATCATGCCTTATAACAATACCATCTGTAGATGAACCTCCCCACCAAGGGAATTGAGCAAAACCTAAAACGATACTGTTTTCATCACCTCCTTCAATAGAATTAACTACCCAAATATTAAGGTACTTACTAGTATTCCATCGAACTTCTGATTTAACATTATCTCTGGCCTCGTAAGAGTTGTTAGAGAAATTCCTAGTCACTCCTTGAGAGCAGTTTCCTTGCGGATCAAAGTTTGCTAACCTAAACTCGATGTTTGTATTTGCCGCAATAGAAGCAAACACAGATGGAGTGTTATCTGAATCGTTATTAGTTCTTGAAAAATCTTCATTCAAAACCCTGATTTGGTCATCAATTTGCTCCTTTGAAATATTTCCGTTTTCACCGTCATGCATGATATGAAAGACAACCGGGATAATTCTTGTAGTCTGGTTTTTTCTAGAAATGTTCTTTGAATTGTTAAACAAATTATTTTTGATTTGCTCTGCTTCAACTGCTTTTTCTGGATGCTTATGTAAATAGTCATGATAATGCTCTACAGTAGAGCACGGCTGAACATTTTGCGCATTTAAACCAAGTCCTAAAGTGGTAAAGAGTAAGACTAAATTTTTAAAATTCTTCATAGTTAGATTAAATTAGGTTCATATAAGATAGCCATTAAAAAGTACTTATTCTCATGACCATCAGTGTTTTATACTGAATGTCTCATGCCAGACACCGTTTTCAGAGCTAATTCTAAACTATTTTCAAAAAGCACTTACGTCCTTTAAATTTTTACATAAAACAGTAATCGTCTGATAATCAGAATGAAGGCCTCGCAACAAAAACCCATTTTATACGCTTTCTAAATCTTCATAATTTTACTTAACGTTTTTTTTGCCCTACAGGTTATCAACCCCATCTGTTTCCACACTTATTGACTTTGTTGGTTTTTTTGATTTTTAGGAAGTCTGTTAACGATAAAGACATGTTACAGAGTCCACTTGAGTCGAGAAACACTATGGTCTATATTTGCTAACGAGAGAGACTAACTTATTCTTTTTCAGGGCGAACGCTCATTTAAACAGATCGACATTGAGAAAACTATGTGTAATTTGACACGACTGGTGTCAGGCAAGAAAACTATTGCTTTTTTCTTCCTGTTATTCGCCAAACTAACATTAATACAAGCAGCTGATTTTTACTGGGTAGGTGGAACAGGAAACTGGAGTGATTTTTCTACCCATTGGGCTACAAGCTCTGGTGGAAGCACGTTTAGAGATACAGTTCCTTTATCGGGAGACGATGTTTACTTCGACGCAAATTCATTTTCTACTTCAGGGCAAACGGTAACAATTGATGCCGATGCCTTCTGTTATGACATGTCTTGGACAGGAGCAACAAACAACCCAACACTGACTGCATCTTCAACTTGGTACGAATTAGAAATTTACGGGAGTCTGACTACCATTTCCTCAATGACTTGGCGCGCAGACCTTGATGAAGTTGAATTCATGGCAACTTCAGGAAGTCATACCATAACCTCTAACGGTTTAAGTTTCGGTTCTGAGCTTAGTTTTGAAGGAGATGGGACATGGTCTTTGGCGGACAACCTTACCACCACTGATGAACTTTCTTTCGAAGACGGAACGTTTAATACAGCTAATTACAACATGAATATAGCAAGTATCGACTCTTGGGGATTATATGAAACTGTAAACCTCGGTACATCAGATATTACCATTACACCAACATCGTCTGCAAGTGCTTACAATTCAACAGTTGATTTTGGAATGTGGACAACACTTGATGCTGATTACGCTGACTTTATCATTTCTAATCCTTCTGGATATGCAGTGGCAATGGAACTAGGAGCTCATTATTACAACGACATTACATTCAATAATTCATCTTATTCCGTTTCTTTTCCTGAAGACGCTAACTGTATGGACGTTACTTTCGGAGAAGACATGAACATCAGTTTTGGTGAAGCTTTTTCATTCAATGACGTTGTATTCGCCAACAACGATTTTGTCACTTTTAACTCGGGTGATGCTTACCAAGTATCAGGAAGTATTACTGCAAGCGCTGATTGTGAAAACTATATCACTTGGACTTCTTCAAGTCCTGGTACAGCTGCTGCATGGAGTGTTAATTCTGATCAAAGTGTAAGTAATATTATAGTCATGGGCATGAGTGCTAACCTAATCGTAGGGAATATTACTTGTGATGAATGTGCTGACGTAAGAAACAATACTGGAGGATCTAATGACTGGAGCTTTACCAATAAAAGAAGCGCTAGAACACTATACTATACAGGAAACACTGGAACATGGGGAAACAAAGACAACTGGTCTACCAATAGTGATGGAACAGCTTCAAACGGACATCCTTCTGGAACAGGAGAATGTATTCCTAGTTTAATCGACACCGTAATTTTCAATGCATACTCTTTCAGTTCTGACGGCCAAACGGCAACAATGAATAAGTCTGCAAACATGTGTGCTCGTATCAACTTTGCTGACATTGATCAAGCGGCTACCATTGCATCAAGCTCTGGAAATGATTTACTAATTGACGGAAGTTTTACTGGGGACACACAACTTACTCAAGATATTCAAGGAGATGTGAAGTTTTATGGAACAGGATCTTCAGAGTTCATCCTTTCCGATGATGAAGCGTTTGAAGGAAGTGTGTACTTCAATGGTTCAGGAACTTATTACCTAGAAGATGATTTAGATGTTGATGATTATATCATTATCAATGATGGAGTTTTAGACGTGTACAATGTTGCAAACAGCTCTATTCAAGACATCTATCTCGGAGAATACTGGGAAAACATGGTTGGAAGCTCGGGGTTTAACGAAAGAACATCAACCATCACTTTTGACGGAAGCAGCAGTGGCGCAATCAACTATAGCGCTGATAATGACGAAACCTTCTATAAAGTTCTTTTAAATAAAACATACTCGTTCTCGTCTGTTTATCTATGGGATGTAAACCTTGATATTACACAAGAGTTATTGGTTCAAAATGGAAAATTAGATGTTACTGAATTCGGTGGTGCTAAGACACTAAACTGTAACAACCTTTGTCAGATTACTGGTGGAGAAATCGAAATCGATGGTGACGATATCACAGTAAACTTAGCGCATGATTTGAATGCCGATGGAGGTACGTTTGACGTAAGCGATGGAGATGTAAATATTATTGAAGATATTGATATAGATGGTTGTAAGGTTGATGTTTCAGGTGGAACATTAGATGTTGGAGGTTTGTCTTCTTCTGAAAACGGAATTACAATTACAAGCGGTGAGTTAGAAATTGATGGAGGTGTTACCACGGTTGGTAATTCTACTACGGAAGACATTGTTGTTAACGGAGGAAGTTATGACCACAATGGCGGAACAGTAAACACTATCGCGCAGTTCACAATGAGTAGTGGTGATTACAACCAATCTGGTGGGACATTAAATGTTGGAACAAATGCAGGGTCTGACAACCTGGAAAGAATAGTGTTTTCTGGTGGGTCTTACTCCCTTTCTGGCGGTACATGTGATATTCAATCTTCAGGAAACGGATCAAGCAACAATGTAATTGATATTCAATCTGGAGCAACAGTTGGTTCAGTTAGCAATGGAGGTCATACCTTCAAAGTTTCTGCAACAAACAATGATTCAAGAATCAACGTCGATGAAAGTAAAAAGATTGCTAACCTAGAAGTAGCAGTAAGTTCTCAAGATGCTTTTCTAGACGATCATATCGATTGTGATGGAGGTATTACAATCACTTCTGGTCAGTTAAACCAAAACACATATAATATTGAACTTACAGCTGACTGGACAAACAATGCTTCAAATCTTGGTTTGTTAAACACGAGTGAATCCGTGACTTTCGACGGTTCTTCAGCAAACCAAAATATTGGAGGTACTTATGTAACGACTTTCCACGACATGACTATTAACAACACGTATAGCAATGGTCAGGTGGATTTAGACGTTTTAATCTTTGTTGACGGAAGTCTGACTTTAACAAGCGGAGATATTGAAGCTCGTGACTTTACATTATACTTAACCGGACCAGATTACCCGGGTATTTCTGGAGGGTCTGCAAGCGCTCATATTGATGGAACGCTTAGTAAAATCTATAATAGTACTGATCTTATAACTTTCCCTTTAGGAGATGGGACAAACTACAACCCTTTAGCATTAACACCTAGTGGTTCAGACACATGGGTAGTTTCATATGAAACATCAACACCAAGTGATTACCTCTCTCTTTGTGAAGAAACATTTGAAAAAATCACTTCTGACTATTATTGGAATGTAAGTCCAGCCGGTAGCTCAACCGCAACACTTCGTTTCTATTGGAACACAAACAACTGGTCTTCAGAAGATCGTTGGGATGTTAATTTATTCCTATTAGGTCATTACAACACCACTTGTGCTGAAGGTTCTGGTGGATGGGAATTAGCGCCAGGAAACGCTGCTAACCAATTTACTGTTGACACTACAGCTACTGGAGATATTGCAGGTTATATTGAAACACAACAATCTGTGACTGATTTTAGTCCTTTCGCTTTTGCTAAATCAAATGTTCCGGTGATTTTACCTGTTGAATTTCTTGACTTCAATGCTAAAAAAGAAAACTCAACGGTACAACTAGAGTGGACAACTGCTAGTGAAATCAACAACGATTATTTCGATGTTCAACGATACAACCCAAACACAGGATCTTTTGAAAGCATTGGAGAGATTAATGGAGCTGGAAACTCTACAACTATCGAGCATTATAACTTCCTCGATTTAAATCCACATAAAGGAGAAAACATTTATCGAATCAAGCAGGTTGACTTTGACTTGCAGTTCGATTATTCAAATATTCAAACCGTTCTTTTCATACCTAATCTAGCTTCGGCTATATTTCCTAATCCCGGTAATGGTACAGACATAACCATTACCATGGAGAGTCCTGCCAGCGCTGTAGACATTACTGTTTATAGTGCTAGCGGATCTCTAGTACATAAGGAAACAACAGAGGTTAATGGAAAGTACATGCTACAATTTGAACAAAATTTAGCCCCTGGGTTTTACAATGTGTTTATTCAATCAGAAGCTCAAACCGATCAACATAAATTAATCGTTCAGTAGTTTTTTAATGTAAAAAGGCCGTCGGAAGACAGCCTTTTGAAGTTTTTAATCTGGGTTTTAGATTAGGCCCCTGGCGGGGTAATTATTGCGTCAGCAAAGGTAAACAGGCTTCTTTTATTCAAAATCCAAATTTTTCTAAAAACTGACATCAAGGATAAACACCGTTAAAAATCCTCAGCTTATCCTAAAAGCAATACGTCCTCACTAAATTCGTATCTTGACCGTTATTACATGCAGAGTGTAGCAGATGAATCAAGAATTAAATCAAAAAATAGATCACTTTATTTCAAAGTATCATGAGCAAGAAGCCTTACTGGGCTTTTTGAAGTTTTTGATTATTTCCTTGTCGCTTACTTTTCTAACCCTTGCTTTAGAATACCTTGCCCACTTTAATAGTTCAATTAGAACCGTTCTTTTCTTTGCTTACATCACCATGAATGCTTGGGTGTTTGGAAAGGAAGTTCTTAAGCCTTTAGGGAAAAGACTTGGTATACTTAAAAGACTAAGTGAAGAAAACGCTGCGAGATTAATTGGAAGCCATTTCAATGAAATCGACGACTCCTTATTAAACACCTTGCAATTAAGTAAACAAGGACAAAACAATGAACTCTTAGAAGCCAGTATAAGTCAAAAAATGAACGTGATTGCTCCCTTCAACTTTAGAGAGGCAATTAGCACAAAAGAATTAAAAAAGTATTTCAAAGTTTTTCTTCCTGTTATCGGAACCATCTTACTTATATACTTTATTCAGCCTGCTTTAATTCAAGACGGAACAAAAAGAATCATCGCTTTTAATAAAGACTTTACCCCTCCCGCTCCTTTCCATTTTGTTCTTGAAAAAGACTATTGGGAAATCGAAAAAGGATCATCCTTACGAATTCATATAAAAACGGAAGGAGAAAAGCTTCCTGCTCAAATTAATCTGTCCTTAGGAGAAAAAAGCTATCCATGTAAACGCCTTTCAAACAACGAATTCGTTTATCGTTTCGATCAATTAACTGCTAGTCTCAACTTTAAGCTAGAAGCAGGTAAATACCAATCAAAAGAGTATATCGTTAATGTCCACCCCTCTCCTATTGTAAAGCATTTCAAAATACACGTGGATTACCCAAACTACACCGCTTACCCGAATAAGAGCTTTAATAGCTCAGGAAACCTCCTTATACCAGAAGGAAGTAAGTTAACTTGGGAGATTTTAGCAGAAGACACGGATACGGCACTAATCAAGTTTAATAAGCAAAAACTAGCATTCAAAGAATCTGATCATACCTTCCGTTTTGAGAAGACAGTCTATAAAAGCTTAAAGTATCAAATTGATCTACTGAATCCGTTCTTAAAAAAAGAGAACATCTTGGATTATGAGATTAGTGTAATCAAAGATCAATTCCCTAAAATCACCTTACAGCAGGATTCAAGCCAAAGCAAAGTGCATAGTGGTTTTATCTCTGATGATTACGGTCTCAGAAGTCTGTTTTTCCATGTTGAAAAAGACGGGAAAATTATTAAAACAGACACCTTGAAGTTGACCTCAGAAATAGGCCAGGCCTTTGTACATTACTTTGACCCAGCATCCATCATAATGGGAAAAGATGAAGAAATCCAATTCTACTTTGAGGTAAAAGATAACGACGGGATTCACGGAGCTAAAAGCTCTTTTAGTGTAAAAAAATCATTCAAAACATTAAGTGATGAAGAGCTAAATGAGGAGATCGAATTATCTTCTCAAGAAGTCCAATCCTCTGCCTCTGATGCTCTACAGGGCTTAAAAGAAGTCCAAAAAGCTATTGAACAGTTTCAGCAAAACTTAAATCAAAAGAAAAACCTAAGCTGGCAAGACAAACAAGAGCTACAAAAAATACTTGACCAACAAAAAAAGATAGAACAGCAGGTTGAGCAAATGAAAAATGCCAATCAAGAAAAGAATGAAAAAAGTGACGAAAGGAGTCAAAAAGAAGAAGGCTTATTGAAAAAGCAGGAGCAATTAGAAGAATTGTTTGATGAAATCTTTGATGAGGAGACCAAAAAGCTAATGGAGGAAATCGAAAAGATGATGGACGAGCTTAATAAAGACAAACTAGAGGATATGATGAAAGATCTAGACATTTCCAACGAGATGATGGAACAAGAACTGGATCGTTCATTAGAACTCTTCAAGCAGCTTGAATTTGACCTTAAGATGGAGGAAACGATTAATGATCTTCAAAAGTTAGCAGAAAAACAAAAAGACCTTGCTAAAGAAACCGAGCAAGCAAAGAAAGAAGATCTCGACCAGCTCAAAGAAAAACAAGAACAACTGAATGAAGAATTCAAAAAAGTCGAAGAAGATCTAAAAAGCTTAGAGGAAAAGAACAATGCTCTTGACGAGAAAAGAGAAATACCTCCAACCCAAGAGCAACAAGAGCAAATAAAAGAAGAGCAACAAAACTCTTCTGAATCACTTCAGAACAAGAAAAGCAACAAAGCCAGTCAGCAACAGCAAAAGGCTGGAGAGAAAATGGAGGAGATGGCGCAACAAATGCAACAAGCCATGATGGAGCAAGAGGAAGAACAGCAACAAGAAGACATGGAAGATCTTAGAACACTTCTCGATAACTTGATTGAACTATCCCATCAGCAAGAACGCCTGAAATCAAGAATGCTAAAAACAAACCGAAACGATCCTAAATACCCTAAGCTTAAACAAGCTCAAGCAAGTATTCGCGATGAATCGGTATTAATTGAAGATAGTCTTTTTACCTTGAGCAAAAGAATAGTACAACTACAAAGCATTGTTAACAAGGAAATTGCTGAGGTAAATCGAAATTTAGCTAGCACCTTAAAACTACTTTCCAACAACCGAATTTCTCAAGCTTCAACCAACCAACAGCTGGTGATGACATCTTACAACAATCTAGCACTTATACTTGATGATGTACTGCAACAAATGCAGCAGCAAATGCAAATGAGCCAGCAAAGCTGCAGCAAACCAGGTAATAATAAAAAACCATCCATGTCGAAATCACAAATGCAAAAGCAGCTCAATCAACAAATGAAACAGATGCAAGAGCAGATAAAGAAAAAACAGGGCATGCAGAAAGGAAAGAAAAAAGGTCAAAAACCAGGGGGAGAACCAGGGGGACAAGCCAATCAACAAATAGCAAGAATGGCCGCACAACAATCTGCTATTCGTAAAGAACTTCAAAAGCTTCAAAAACAATTAGAACAACAAAAAGCAGGTAAAGAGGCTCAAGAAAATGTGCAAAAAGCATTAGAAGACATGGAAAAACAGGAAAAAGACCTGTATAATAAAAACTTTACTCCTGAGTTTTTTAAGAGACAAGAAGAAATTTTAACTCGCTTGCTAGAGGCCGAAAACGCTGAGAGAGAGCAAGAATGGGATAATAAAAGACAGTCAAAAGAAGGAAAAAACAAAGAAAATGGTAACCCTGATCAATTTGAGGAGTATAAGATGCTCAAAAAGAAGGAAGCGGAACAATTAAGAACGGTACCGCCTAATCTGAAACCTTACTATAAGAAGAAGATTAGCGAGTTCAACAAATTGAAAGATTAAGAAAATGGTAGGAATGAAAACCAGCTTGAATCTAATTTCATCATCGGATAGTTTAACGGTGGTTGAAAAGAAAATAGATGAAGTAACAAAAGAGGCTAATGTAAACGAAGACCTATACGGAAATGTTTTAATAGCTGTTACTGAGGGAGTTAACAACGCAATTCATCATGGAAACAAATCGAATCCAGAGAAGAATGTTGAGATAAATATTGAGATAAATTCAGAGAATGAATTGGTCTTTATGATCAAAGATGAAGGTGACGGTTTCGAACCAGACGCTCTCCCTGACCCTACTGATCCTGCGAATATTGAAAAACCTCACGGAAGAGGAGTCTTTTTAATGCAACAACTTTCTGACGAAATCGAATTCGAAGATGATGGAAGGACGGTAATCATTAAGTTCGCTTTAACATGAACCACATAGAATTTTGCTTCGAGGATATCGAAGCAAACACATTGAATATGGATTGGAAAGCTACTGAAAAGTGGCTTTTTGCTTGTGTAGAAAATTATAAACCAACCATTGGAGAAATAACCTATGTGTTTGTTAGCGATGAATATTTGTTAAAAATGAATCAAGACCATCTTGATCATGACTACTACACAGATATAATAACGTTTAATTATAATCAGGATAATGAAATTTCTGGTGACCTATTCATTTCTATCGATCGAATAAAAGACAACGCTAATAAAATATCCGTTACCTTTGCGGAAGAATTAAAAAGAGTTATGATCCACGGTGTTTTACATTTAATTGGATACAATGACTCTAGTGAAGAAGAAAAAACAGAGATGCGAAATCAAGAGAATAAATGCCTTGAATTAGCATAATGTTTCACGTGGAACATTCAAGAAAAAAAATTATGGAACAGCATTTTGATGTCATTGTAGTTGGTGGTGGACACGCAGGTTGCGAAGCGACCGCAGCAGCAGCTAATATGGGGGCCAAAACCCTATTGATCACCATGAACATGGAAACTATTGCACAAATGAGTTGTAATCCAGCCATGGGCGGTATCGCTAAAGGACAAATAGTTCGTGAGATAGATGCACTTGGAGGATACAGTGGGATTGTTACTGATGAGACCATGATTCAATTTAAAATGCTTAACCAATCTAAGGGACCAGCAATGTGGAGTCCAAGGGCACAATCAGACAGATGGTTATTTGCACGTAAATGGAGAATTACATTAGAGTCCTTACCTAACGTTTCTTTTTGGCAAGAAATAGGAAAAGAACTAATCATTGAAAACGGTAAATTAAAAGGTGTTAGAACTGGATTGGGTGTAGAGTTTTACGCTCCTAAGGTAGTATTGACTAACGGGACATTCCTTAATGGTAAAATACATATCGGAACTAAAAACTTTGGAGGAGGAAGAACAGGAGAAAAAGCTTCTACTGGTTTAACCGAATGTCTTCATGAACTAGGTTTTGAATCTGGCAGAATGAAAACAGGAACACCACCAAGGGTGGATGGAAACACATTAGACTTTAGTAAAATGGATCCACAACCAGGAGATGAAACTCCAGGAAAGTTTTCTTATTTACCTACAAGCAAACTAAACACACAAAGAGATTGTTATTTAACACATACCAACGAAACTGTACACGACATACTTAGAGAAGGATTCGAAGATTCACCGATGTTCAATGGTAGAATAGAAGGACTTGGGCCAAGATATTGTCCATCAATAGAGGATAAAATAGAACGATTCTCAGAACGAAACAGGCACCAAATCTTTGTAGAGCCAGAAGGTTGGGATACAGTAGAATACTACGTTAACGGTTTCTCTACTTCCTTGCCAATGGAAACGCAAGTAAAAGCGATTAAACAAATTGCAGGGTTTGAAAACGTTAAAATGTTCAGACCTGGTTATGCGATAGAATATGATTTCTTTCCGCCAACACAACTAAAGCACACACTTGAAACGAAGCACGTTGAAGGTTTATATTTCGCTGGTCAAATTAACGGAACTACAGGATATGAAGAAGCGGCAGCTCAAGGATTAATGGCTGGGATAAATGCTGCACTTGCACATCAACACAAAGATGAATTTATCCTTAATAGATCAGAAGCGTATATCGGAGTATTAATTGATGATCTTATTACTAAAGGAACTAAAGAACCTTATAGAATGTTTACTTCTAGAGCTGAGTACAGAATCCTACTTAGACAAGATAACGCTGATATAAGATTGACTCCTTTAGCACAAGGTTTAGGAATGGCAAGTGAAGAAAGACTAAGAAGGCTAGATCAAAAATTGCAAGGAACCAATCACTTATTAAAAACATTAAGTAAAACATCGGCAACGCCTGATAAAGTAAATCCAATTCTAGAAAACAAAAATTCCAATCCGGTTAAAACGGCAAACAAAATGGAAGCATTTGTAACTAGACCACAAATTGGGATCAAAGATCTCGAGCCGATAATAGGGAGTTATTCTGAACTACTTTCTGACTACGATTACCCTGTAGAAGAAATAATAGAACAGGCTGAAGTCAAGTTAAAATATCAAGGTTATATTGACAAACAAAAAGACATGGCTGACCGTCTGCATAGATTTGAAAGTCTTCATATAAAATCTGACTTCAATTACAGAGCGATAAAATCATTGTCTGCAGAAGCGGTTGAAAAATTAGAAAAAGTTAAGCCAAGTACACTTGGACAAGCAGGAAGAATCTCAGGAATCTCCCCGGCTGATGTTTCAGCAATAATGGTTTTCATTCAGAAATAGCTAGATCGATTTTAAGGCACGTTACAAGCCTTTAAAA
>CBFIFL010000039.1:0-26238 GCA_965661855.1 Flavobacteriales bacterium | reverse complement strand
AACAGTTGTCCTAATTTTGGGGAGTATTATAACCAATACCAACTAAAACTAACCTCAAATCATTATATAAACATTCTTTCATAAACACTATTATTTTAATTTTTTACTAACTAATTAATCAACCCAAGATTTCAAAGAACTACCTTAAGACTATTCAATTTTAAATGGATGTAAAAGGAATTACAACAAATCTAGCTCTATATGTCAGCTTCCCCAAAAATGTATCCACTAATTAAGATAAAATAACTTAAATTAAAGTGGAATGAGAAAGAGTAAATTTAGCGAAGCACAGATTTTTAAAATCTTAGAAGAACAAGATTCGGGATTAACCGTTGAGGAGATTGGAAGAAAATATTCAATTACACCGAACACCTTTTATCGATGGAAAAACAAGTACAGCGGTATGGACCTGAATCAAGCGAAGAAGTTAAAATCAATGGAAGATGAACTCCGCCAGTATAAACAGATGTATTCAGAGCTTGCCAGAGAAAACTTCATATTAAAAGATGTAATCGAAAAAAAGCTCTAAAACCTGCTGAGAAACGAGAGTTAGTTCAGTACGTTCAATCAGAACACGATGTTAACGAACGGTTTTCATGCAGGTTAGTTGGGATTTCAAGACGAGTTAATAATTACGTTTCTGTAAAAAATGACGACGAAATTATTTTGTCTCTAAGGGTTTTAGTTGAAAAATATCCAGGATTTGGATTTTGGAAGTTATACCATCTACTTCGAAATGAAGGAAAAACATGGAATCATAAAAGAGTTCACAGGGTTTATACTCAAATGAAACTCAACATAAGGCGAAAAGCTAAGAAACGACTACCAGCAAGAGATAGACAACCTTTAGTAGTACCAGCAAACATTAATCAAACTTGGAGTATGGATTTTGTATCAGATAGCCTTTGGAATGGAAAAAGGTATAGAGTATTAAATATCATCGATGATTTTAGTCGAGAAGCATTAGCAATGGAAGTTGGCACATCAATTAGTTCTCATCGAGTTGTAAGAGTTCTTAATCAGCTAAGAAAAGAAGGGCTTAAACCAAAGACGATAAGAGTAGATAATGGTCCTGAATTTATTAGTAGAACCTTTAGACGTTATTGTTTAGACAATGAAATAACAATCCAACATATACAACCTGGTAAGCCCGTTCAAAATGGCTTTATAGAAAGGTTTAACGGTTCATATAGAAAAGAATTACTTGACTTATGGGTATTTAAAGACCTTTATGAAGTAGAAGAATTAACAGAAAAATACAGAAGAGAGTATAATGATATTAGACCACACAATGCTTTAAATAATCAACCTCCTTCAAAGTATAAATTAAATGCAATTTTGTAACATTATATCTGGATACAAAAAGGGGAAGCTGACAGCTGACACTTTCATCTGACTACTTACTTCCCAATACAAAACTTACCAAAAATATTCCCCAATAAATCATCATTAGTTATTTGTCCTGTAATCTCACCTAATGCATGCAGAGCTGTTTGGATGTCGATGGCCATTAAATCGGAGCTGACTTGGTTGTCCATACTCCAATTTACTTGTTCTAAGCTGTCGTTGGCTCTGTTTAGTGCGTCGTAATGACGGTTGTTGGAGATGATAACATCGGACGTAGATATTTCACCTTGGTGGATCAGTTCGTGTAATCTGTTTCTAAGATCATCGATGTTTCTATTTTCCTTGGCTGAAATAGGGTAGAGGTGATTGGCTAAGTCTTCTGGAAACTTGCTTAAGTCTAATGAGGAAAGGTCCATTTTATTGATGACTATCATCAAAGCTTTATCACTTCCGTATTTGCTTCTAAACTCGTCGTGTATGTTTTGAATCTCTTCTTGATTAGTGCTTTGCGCATCTAATAAGTACATAACGATTCTCGCTTGATCCATCTTTTCGAAGGTCTTTTCTATACCCATACTTTCAATGGTATCTTCTGTTTCACGAATACCTGCTGTATCGATGAATCGGAAGTTAACTCCTTTGATGTTGATTTCATCTTCGATGACGTCTCTAGTTGTTCCGGCTATGTCAGATACGATGGCTCTGTCTTCGTTTAGTAATCGATTCAAAAGGGTTGATTTACCAACGTTAGGTTCACCAACTATGGCAACTGGGACTCCATTTTTTAATACGTTTCCAAGTGCGAAGCTGGAAAGGAGTTGTTTGATGGATTTCTGTATTCTTGCGATTAGCTCTCTGAATTGAGTTCTATCTGCAAATTCTACATCTTCTTCGCTAAAGTCTAATTCTAGCTCTATTAGAGAAGCAAAGTTTAATAGTTCTTGGCGTAATTCTTCAATTTGAGAAGAGAATCCACCTCTCATTTGCTTTAATGCTAATTCATGTGTGGCTTCTGATGTGGAATGTATTAAGTCGGCTACGGCTTCAGCTTGTGCTAAATCAAGTTTTCCATTTAGGAAAGCACGCATGGTAAATTCTCCCGCATCAGCCATTCTAATTCCTTTGTTTAGGAATAATTGAATGATTTGTTGCTGAATGAATGTTGAACCGTGACAAGAAATTTCAATGGTGTCTTCTCCTGTGTAAGAGTTTGGTCCTTTGAATAAAGTGACTAAGACTTCGTCAATGAGTTTGTCGTTGTTGTAAATGTTTCCAAAATGAACGGTGTGTGAAGTTTGTTCTAAAAGACTTTTGTCGCTCTTGATTTTCTTGAACTGAACATTAACTTTTTGAATGGCTTCAGGACCACTAATTCTTATTACTGCAATGGCTCCCATACCTGGAGCTGTAGTAGGGGCGATGATAGTGTCGTTCTTGGAAAGATTTGAAATCATGCTGCAAAGTTATTGCTTTTTTGTCTTTGATAAGGCATGAAAGTTGAAAGCAAAAAAAAGGCCGTCTAAAAAGACGGCCTGATCATGTTTAGAATTTATAATTAAAACCTGCACCGAAGAGCTGTTTGAACTGAAGTCTTGTTCCGGTTCCTTCCGTGATTCCATCACCGTCTCTGTCGACAGCAACTTTAATATCATCATCGTATATCAAGTGCGTCATGAAGTTAGCACTGATAAATTCGTTTACTTTCATTGTTAAGATATTCTCCCAGTTAACGTCAATGTTTCCTGGATTATTCATGTAGTTAGAGAATAAATCTAAACGAGTAGTATAGTTGATGTTCTTAGCAATGTCTGATTTGAATTGAACTCTTAAGTAACCTCCAATTTCAGATCGCATTGTTGATCCCATATCTACACCAAATGCTCCAGCATCAGATAAAGCTTCGTCCATAACAATAGTAGACTTGTGCGTAACTGGTGCAATAAATAGTGAAAGCTTATCACTTGGTTTGTAATCAACCCCAATTGCCGTTAATAAATAAGCTGGTGCTAAAAAGTTTGAAATTAAATTAGCTCTTGCCGGAGTTTCATAACCTTCAACAAACTGAGTTCTGAAGTTTAATAAACCAGCGTAGTATAATTTGTCGTTTGCTTTTTTACCAAACTTAGAAGTGAAATCTAACTTGTCATCACTTTTTACCCATGGAGCTTGATCATCACCTTGTCTAACAATTCCAAAACCTAAGTCAAATGAATTATCCCAAGAAATATCTCCTTTGGTATAGTTGGCAAAGTAGCTGAAAAAGCTATTTACATTGATGGAATTAAGTCCACCAGCAGCCCAGTTACTTAATGATAATTGAGAAAAGTTAATGGATACAGCTCCACCGTTCTTCCAACCGTCTAAAGTATCGGTACGTTGTGTTTTTAAATCTTTCTCCGCATCTTTTACTTGTGCAAAAGTAGTTGTTGCTACCAAGGCGAATGCAATAAATAATAATCTTTTCATTTCTGTTTTTTTTAATATTGAAAAGGAGCTTGATGTTAAACAAGCTCCTTATTAGTATTATATGATTTTAGTTATTGTTATGAACGTGAACATCCATTTGTGGGTAAGGGATGTTTAATCCTTCAGCGTTAAATGTATTGTACACTTTTTCATTCATATCGAAGAAGACTCCCCAGTAATCAGCAGCATCAACCCATGCTCTAACAATAAAGTTTACTGAACTATCAGCTAATTCAGAAACTGCTATAAAGTGTGCAGGATCTTTTTTGATTCTTGGTTCTTCTGAGATTAACTTGTTTAATACTTCTTTAGCTTTTTCAGTGCTATCTCCGTATCCAATTCCAAAAGTCCAATCAACTCTTCTTTGTGGCTCTGTAGAGAAGTTAGTCATCGATGATTTTGATAATCCTCCGTTAGGAATAATGATTGTTTTATTGTCTCCAGTAGTCATGATAGTGTTGAAGATTTGAATCTCTTTAACAACTCCCATGTATCCTCCTGCATCAATAAAATCACCTACTTTAAAAGGCTTGAAGATTAAAATCATAACCCCACCAGCAAAGTTTTGTAAAGTTCCTGATAAAGCCATACCAACTGCTAAACCAGCAGCACCAAGAATAGCTACGAAAGATGTCATTTGAATACCTAGAGTTCCAAGAACCGTAAGCACTAACATTACTTTTAATAATCCACCAACTAGTCCTTTTAAGAAAGGTTTAAGACTATCATCAAGATTTCTTTTATCTAATAACTTTCCAAACATTTTCGTTAAAGATTTAACAACGATAGATCCAATAATCCAAACTACAATTGCTCCAACAAGTTTAGGACCGTAGGTCATGATTAAATCCATTGCTTGGTCTGAATAACTTGTAACTGTTTCTGCACTCATTTTTTTGTTTTTAGTTAGTAAATTCTGATTGCAATATTATGTGAAAGAATTTGATCAACAAATAGACTTTGGATAAAATGACGTTTTTACTGTTGAATATGTTTTTAAAGTCTGTAGAACGGTTTTTACTTCGTTGAGCTATTGGATGTAATAATATGATCCGTTTTACGAAGTCTAAAGTTCAGCATCCATTTTAGCTGATTTCCCTTTTACTTTGGCTAAGATAATTTTAGGCAAAAAAAAGACCAGCGTTAAGCTAGTCTTTGATTCAAGTATTGAATTCTTTTAAAAGATATCTTTGCTATTTTGTAAACCTGTAAACGGGTTTAATGCTCTTCGTTTTGATTTATTTCTACTTTTCTTCCACTCCCTTTTAATGCTCCATACCGCAAGTATTAATACAACTGGTAAAGTGATGATCCAGTTGGTGATCATTATTTCAAGGATACTTTCAATTATTCTCTTCATAGTCTGGCAAGGTAAAGATATTTAAAATCAAAATGCAGATTTTCAGGATGGTAGATATTCACAATTGTTAAGAAGTCCGTTAAAAATATTTAATTCCTTATGAAGTCTAAGCGGAATTTTTCATTGTTATAACCAAACTGAGTGAGTATTTTTAGATAGTAATTACAATTTATGAGAATAATCTATTTTTTATTGGCGTTCACCTTTACATCGGTTCTACACGGACAGACTAAAATTAACAAGACCTATGCGAGGAAGGCAGTCTTAAATTTTAGTGATGTTAAAGAAGATTGGCAGACAAAAGTTCAATCGTTTGAAGCTCCAAGTCCGGGAGGAAGCAGTTACCGTTCTTTTTTACTTAGGAAAAAAGCGGAGATCGCTTCTAAACGAGAAGCGGGACAGGTTCAGAAAGTGAATGCTCCTGAATTAGGAACGGGAAATAACCCTATTGTAAATACTGTTTTTCAAGCCAATCCCTATACAGGTGGTTTACCTAACGATAATACGGTTGCTATTTCTAATGATGGGACCATTGTGTCTTGTATTAATTCTTCCATCTATATTTTTGACAGAGAAGGGAATGAGTTGGAAAGTAATTCCCTTCAAGTATTTGGAGATGCTCTTGGTTTAACTGCGCATAAATTTGATCCTAAAGTGAAGTACGATCCAGAAATGGATAAGTTTATTTTGGTCTATTTGTCAGGTAGTTCAGATACAACAAATAATATAGTAGTGGCTTTTTCAGAGTCCAACGATCCAACGGGAAATTGGAATTTGTATTCTCTTGAAGGGAATCCTTTAAATAATGGAACTTGGTCTGATTATCCAGCATTGGCTTTATCAAAAAACGACTTTTTCATTACCCTAAATCTTCTGATTACTGGAGAGTCTTGGCAGACTGGTTTTGATGGTACAATCATTTGGCAGATTGATAAAGAAAGTGGATATGCAGGAGGAGATCTTGAATCGGATTTATGGACAGGTATAACTCATGATGGGAGTTATATTAGAAATATGCATCCAGTTCAAGGAGGAAGTGGACTTAGAGATAGCATGTATTTTGTTTCCAATAGAAATTTTGACGAGACAAATGATACGGTGTTTTTTGTGAGTCTGATCGGTCACCAAGGTGATGCTAGTTCAGAGCTAGTTGTTAATCCATTGATTTCAAATACTCCATACGGAATGCCTCCACAAGGACGACAATTGTATTCTCACCGTTTGTCAACTAATGATGCAAGGGTGTTAGGAGCTTATTGGGAAGGAAACCGAATTGAGTTTGTGAGTAATTCTATGAATCATGAAAATGGAAGCTCATCGGTATTTCACGGTTTGATTGAAGACATTGAAAACCCTACAGTTAATGGTAGAATACTGAGTGACTCAACAGATTTTGGATATCCAAATATTGCTTATTCAGGAAAGTATACTGGCGACAAGGAGTCGATAATTAACTTTAATTATGTTCATCCTGATATTTACTCTTCATGTGCAGTTATTTATTATGATGGAAATACAGACGATTATTCTGAAAAGATAACTTTGAAAGAAGGAGAGACTTATGTGAACATGATGGGTGGAGATGATCGTTGGGGAGATTATTCAGGTATACAAAGAATTTATAATGAGCCAGGAAAGGTTGTTTGCACTGGAACTTATGGTGCTGAATTTAATGTTAGCTTTCAGACTCGAAATGGAAACTTGACCATTATTGCAGAGTTAACAAGTCCTGATTCAACGCAGGTCTTTCCTCCTGCAAGTGAATTTGACTTGAAGATAGGTCCTAATCCAAGTCAGGATTTAGTCAACTTATTCTTCGATTTACCTGAGTCAGGAACGACTAGTATCAATATTTATGATTCTTCAGGAAGATTGGTAAAAGTGCTGTTTGAAGATCAGTTAAAAGAAGGAGCTAATGTGTTGGTTTTTTCTGCAGAGCCTTTAGAGGAAGGCTTATACTTTGTTCATTTCATTGTTGATGGAGAGACTATCAAAACGGAAAAACTAGTTAAGCAGTAAGTAATGCCAGCAAATAAATATGCTCTTTTAAGGTATCGAATTATCGATAGAATGATCGGGAATAAGTACAGCCCGTTTCCTTCAAAAGAAGAATTACGTTCTGCCTGTGAAGAATCTTTGTACGGTAGTCATGGCGATAATATTTCCATATCTACTATTGAGAAAGATTTAAAGGCAATGCGTGAGGAAGCTGAGCTAGCGTATTATGCACCCATTAAATATTCAAAACTAGAGAAAGGGTATTACTATGAAAATCCAGATTTTAGTATTGAGGATATTCCATTGAATGATGACGATTTAGAGGCTATTAAATTTGCTGCAACTACCTTGTTTCAATTCAAAGGTATTAGCTTGTTTAATCAGTTTGAATCAGCAATTGATAAGATTTTTAATCGATTGAACATTACTACTGATGTTCAGGATACGAACTTGAATGATTTCGTTCAGTTTGATGCGGAGGTAAACTTTAAAGGAAAAGAGTATTTACAACCGATGCTTGATGCCATTAGGAAGCAAAATGTTTCGGAGATGAGTTATCAAGGTTTTAGCAGAGATACTCCAAGTAAGGCGATAATTCATCCATACTTTTTAAAAGAATACAACAACAGGTGGTACTTACTTTGTTATCATACTGGAAAAGAAAAGATAATCACTTATGCATTGGATAGAATAAAGGCTTTTTCGGTTGATGGAGATGCTTTTTTTCAAGTTCAGAAAAGCTTTAATAGAAAGAAGTATTTCAAGCATTGCTTTGGTATAACTCACTTAGATGATGAACCGTGTGAGGTGTTAATTTCATTTAAGCCATTACAAGGAAAGTACATAAAGACCCAGAAGATTCATCCTACTCAAAAGATAGTTTTAGAAAACGATGATGAGGTTCGCGTATCCATAAAAGTGAATCCGACATTTGAATTGGTAGAAAAGCTATTAAGTTTTGGAGCCAATGCGAAAGTGTTAGAACCAATCGAATTAAGAGATAGGGTAAGAGGAGCTTTAGAAGAGGCCTTGAAAGGGTATTAGTTTAATTTGAAAATTGGCTGTCTGTTCGGGCGACCGCAAGGGTAGCCCTTACTAGAGTTTGTTATCGAGTATCGTAGGGGCTCCCCTTGCGGGTGCCCGAACAACACAATGAAAATCTCCGATTTTCCCTCCATGATATCCATTTAAAATAATTAACAGATCAAACAAGTCCATCCTTAAATCCGTGGTTAAACTTCAATGCGATCCACGATGCTGATCAAATAAAGGGGGAATGGTTTTCTACCATTATGTAAACCGCGATGCGGTTTTGCAAATTCTAGTAAGTTAAGAATAGGTGTTACACGTAAAAAAAATCTGTGTAACCTGTGAAATCTGTGGATAAAAAATTAACTCGAATTTATTTAAATAAAGAGTAGTTTTTAATAATGATTGTTCGGGCACCCGTAAGGTGAGCCCCTACCAGAGTTTGTTATCAAGTATCGTAGGGGCTCCCCTTGCGGGTGCCCGAACCGCAAAACCTACTCTGATAAATCCATTTAAAATAAATAACAAACCAGATCAATCAATTCTTAAATCCTGGGTTAAATATCTAACCGTTCATCCTTCTACAAACTCAGAAGTGTCAGTCAATTTCCAAATTAAATATCACTCCATTTCCTCAGATAATTCAGACCATCGGATAAATAATTCATCTAATTCCTCAACTACCTTTCCAATTTCATTAGAAACGTCCATTAAAGCATCTGTTTCCAAAGACTCGTTAGCGACTTTTGCTTCTAGTTCCAATTTTTTAGCTTCTAATTCTTCCATTCTTTTTTCAGTCTGGTCGAATTCAAATTGAACTTTGTAAGATACTTTCTTATTGTCTTTTTTAACTTTCTCTTTTGGTGCTTTGTCAACAACTACTTCCTTCTTCTTCTCTTTAACTTCTTGCTTGTATTTCTCTCGGTATTGAGTATATGTTCCTGGGAAGTCTTTGATTTCAGCATTTCCTTTAAAAACAAAAAGGTGATCACTTAACCTATCTAAGAATGACCTATCGTGACTAACAATAATCAAACAACCTGGGAAATCCATTAAGTACTCTTCAAGAGTAGAAAGAGTATCTAAATCCAAATCATTGGTCGGCTCATCGAGTATTAAAAAGTTCGGACTCTGGATAAGGATTGTAAGAAGGTACAATCTACGTTTTTCTCCACCGCTTAATTTGCTAACAAGGTTATGCTGAACTTTTGGATCGAAATGAAACTGAGTCAACAATTGAGAAGCAGAGATTTTCTTACCATCTCTTAACTCTACTATTTCCGCAAACTCTTTTAGAACATCTATCACCTTAAAATCAGGTCTAAACGTTAATCCTTCTTGCTTATAATGTCCTAATACTATCGTTTCTCCGATATCAACCGTTCCTGTATTTGGTTCAAGTTCTTGAGTTAGGATTTTAAGGAAGGTAGATTTTCCAGTACCATTACCTCCAACAATACCAATCTTTTCACCTTTCTTAAAAACGTAGTCAAATTTGTCTAATATTTTAAGGTCTCCAAACGAATGAGAAACTTTATTAAATTCACAAATCTTTGAACCTAGACGAGAGAATTTAGCATCGATTTCTAAGCTTTTACTTTTCTTAACTGATGTTGCTACTTTCTTGATCTCATGAACATTGTCCATTCTGCTTTTAGACTTGGTAGTTCGAGCTTTCGGCATTCTTCGGTACCATTCTAACTCTGTTTTTAACAAGCTTTTTGCTTTATCAGCAACACGTTGAGCGTTAAACTCTCTATCAGCTTTTTTCTCTAAATAATAAATGTATCCTCCTTTATAAGAGAAGATTTGGTTGAGGTCAATTTCTATAATTTCATTACAAACAGCATCAAGAAAATACCTGTCGTGAGTAATTAAAAGTATAGTGAATTCAGGATTGTTTAGATATTGCTCTAACCATTCTATCATGTCAAAATCAAGGTGGTTAGTCGGCTCATCTAAAAGCATAAGGTCTGGCTCATCCAATAGCAATGCCGCTAGGGCAACACGTTTTAGCTGTCCTCCAGATAACTCACCAATCTTTCTTTGTATATCATGAACTTTAAGATTCCCAAGAATCTCTTTCATTTTACCTTCGAGTTCCCAAACGCCATTGTTTTCCATGGCAACTACTAGGTCGTTAAATTCGTCGCCCTCTAGCTCTCCGTTTTCAATCATTTGATTGTAACGATTAAGCATACTTACTTTTTCTCCACTGGATTGAAGAATAGCTTCTTCAATAGTTAAATCTTCAGGAAACTTTGAATCCTGATTTAAATAACCAATTCTAACTCCATCACGGAAAATCACATTTCCTGAGTCAGCTGAGTTAGGATCCATTAAAAGTTGGAACATGGTACTTTTACCACTACCATTTTTAGCTACAACAGCTACTTTTTGTCCTTTCACTAATCCGAATGACACATTTTCAAACAACACTCTTTCACCGTAAGACTTGGCAAGATTTTCAACAGAAAGTATATTCATGGATTAAAGGTATTTAACAAATCAAGTAGACAAAAGTCGCGTTTTTTTGTTGAAGTTTGGACATTATGAGATCATTAGCGTTTTTATCGATATTAGGAGGTATTGCAATTGTCGTGGATTTGTATTTCTACCAGGCCTTTAAGATTAAGTTTTTTGACAATTCATTAAGTAAATGGTCTTATTGGATTGGTTCTGTTTTGCTGTTAGTTTCATTGCTAACAACCATGTATTTGTATCAAGCTAAAGATGCTCCAAAGTTTTTAACTCCCTTAAGAGGAATCGCTTTTGCTTTTTTCGTCGGTAAGCTTGTTGGGCTAGCGCCAATTATAATTGATGATGTTTTAAGGCTAGTGAGGTTAATTGCCAGTGGAATTGGAAAACCTATTTTGGAAGCTGATGCTAGTAATGGAATTTCAAGATTAGAGTTTTTAAAGAAGTCAGCATTAGGTGTTGGTGGATTAATGGCTGCAACTTTGACTTATGGAGTGGTAGTGGGGCGATTTAACTTCACAAAAGTGAAAAGGAAAGTTAAGATCAAGAATTGGCCAGAGTCTTTGTCTCAGCTAAAAATAATTCAAATATCAGATATTCATTTAGGGAGTTTTACTTCTACGAAACCTATTGAAGAAGCGGTGCGCTTAATCAATGAAGAAAAGCCTGATTTCGTTTTCTTTACTGGAGATTTAGTAAATAGTTTTGCATGGGAAGCAGAGCCTTTTGTTGATGCATTAAAAGCTATAGATGCTAAGCATGGCGTTTATTCCATTTTAGGAAATCATGATTATGCCGATTACGCTGGACTGAATAGAAAAAATCCGGAAGACAATCAAGCTTGGCTTCAGAATCATCATGAAATGTTGGATATCCATAAACGTATGGGATTTAAATTGATGTTAAATGCGCATGAGGAAATAAACATAGACGGGGCTAAATTCAATCTAGTTGGAATTGAAAATTGGGGAGTGGGAGGTTTTTCGAAGTACGGAGATCTTTCAAAAGCAGTAGAAGGGATGAACACTGAATTACCCACAGTTTTATTGTCTCATGATCCTTCACATTGGGAAGAACAGGTTCAAAAGGATGCACCATTTATTGATTTGCATTTAGCGGGACATACGCATGGAATGCAGTTTGGTATTGAGTTAGGTAAATTCAAATGGAGCCCTGTACAATGGAAATATAAACAATGGGCAGACTTGTACGCTTCTGAATCAGGACAACAGATTTATGTCAATAGAGGTTTAGGTCATGTAGGATATCCTGGTAGAGTAGGTATCATGCCAGAGATTTCAATTTTATCCTTTGAAGCTTAAAAGGTTTTACTTAAACCTACACTAGCTTTAAAAAAGTAGTGGTTTTGGTAATTCAAGTAGACTACACCTAAAATGGTGTCCATGAAATAAATTTCGCCTTTTAGATCAATGTTTACTGGTTCATTTAGCCATCTGATTTTGATGCCAGCTTGAGTGTAAACTCTTGAGTTTGATTGCAGGTTTACCAATTGATAGGGGTTGAAATAATTGGCCTCATTGAACTGTGGTTGAATCTTTTGAGTGGTAGTGAAATAGCCTAAACCAGTTCCAGTATATATTTTGAAGTCATCTACCTCATGTGCGAGAAGTTCTGCTTGAACTGAAAAGTCGTCAATTACTGTGCTTAGTAAAAAGCTAGCGTCTAATAGCGATGGGTTGACCATGTTTGATGTAGCGAAAACTTGTTCCTCAAAACTGTCAGAACCAGTAAAGAATAAAGAGTAAATGATTTGATAATTTACATCGCCTAATTCATAGCCAACACCTGCATAAAAACCAGAGGTTAAATAATTCGGGACTCTATTGAATCCTAACATTCCACCGGATGTGCCACCAGCTTGGATGTTTATTTGCGAAAAAGAGCTAAATGCAAGAATGCTAAATGCAAGGGTGAATAAATATTTCATCTTGTTCTCTCAGGTTTAAAGGACATAAGATAATACATTTGTTAGCAATGCGAGAAAGACTGGCCATATTAATAGGAGTTCTATTGTTCTTAATCTTTTATTTAGGAACAGCTTATTGGAACATTCTCACTCCAGATGATTTGTATTTTGCTCACAACTTAAAGCTAGGTGGTGTGATTCCTGCTGTTATTTATGAGTACACCCATTGGAGCACGCGGTTTACCTCTGTTTTCTTTAATGAATGGTTTTTGTCAATGAATTGGAAATGGATGATTCCGATCCGAGACATCATTTCTTTCTTCTTATTGTTTTTGGGTGTATTGACAAGTTTAAAAAGATACTTTAAGAGTAAGCATCTTGTATTGCAAAGCTTGTTTTACGCTATTGTATTGTTTTTTTCAATCTTACATATTCAAGAAAGTTGGTTCTGGCATTGTGCAAGCTTTACGTATGGATGGACGATAGGAGCTTCCCTACTTTTACTGGGCTTAGTTCGAAGAGCTTATTCAACATGGAGGTTAGTTCTGCTAAGTTTATTGTCTTTTTTTATTGGAGGAGCTTCCGCACCAATAGCCATAATGTTAATCATTATAACGGTTTTAGCCTTTTACTTTAATTCAAAAGTAAATCGTACTTACTTACTTTCCATTTTACTTATGACAGCCTTATCGTTTACGATACTTATGCTGGGTGAAGGAAACGGGATTAGACGGTCTATGCTACCTGAGACGAGCTTGTTGTCATCGGTTTGGATAAATATAAAATCTCTCGGACGATTGTATTTAATCCTATTGCCTAAAAAGTTGTCTTTCATGTTATTAGCTGCTTTTTTTACTTCTTTTATCCCGAATGAATGGAAGCTTTTAAAATGGGATAAGTATCAAGCTTTAATGATGTATGGAGCTTTGTTTTTATTGACTGCGATTTATCACTGGCCAATCGCTTACACCATGGGAGAAATAGCTGCAGATCGAGCTTTAGCGATTGTTTTTGTAGCATACCAGATCTTTTTCATCGTCATAGCATGGAGCATAGATTTAAAAAAACTAAAAGGTTTAATATGGCTGTTTCCAGTTTTGATGTTGATTCTATGCTTGTACTTTTTACCGATACACAGAGCTTATAATAAGGCCGTTAATAGTCGCTATGAACTATTACAGGATTCCGATGTGTCTAGCATAGAGTTAGAAAGGTTACCCAGTTCAGGTTTTTATAGAAATGCGGAGTTAACGGAGTATGGGCATCTTAAAAAGTACTTTGAATTAAAGGATGATCCACGCTTAAAAGATTAATACATCTTTGCTTCGTTAAATTTTGTTTAACTCCTTAAGTTAAAGTAAATTTGCATGCCAATATTTGAAGCATACAATAACACAACATGAACAACGAAGAGAATACCAATTTTGAAGGAAAGGTTCTGGTAGCAGATCCCTTTTTGCAGGATCCGTATTTCACAAGAAGCGTTGTTTTAGTTACTGAGATGAACGAAAATGGAAGTATAGGGTTTATACTTAACAAGCCATTGAGTTTATCTATTGAAGAAGCTATAGAAGGTTTTCCAGAATTCGATAAATTTTTATCCTTAGGAGGTCCTGTTGATCAAGAAACCATGTTGTTCGTTCATAAACGCGGAGATATTTTAGACGGAAGCTTAAAACTGTCTAATGGCTTATACTGGGGAGGAGATTTTGAACAGCTTAAAGTCTTGATAAGTCAAGAGTTGATCAGACCTGATGAAATCTATTTCTATCTAGGATATGCAGGGTGGTCGCCAGAACAATTACAAGCTGAAATAGCACAAGGTAATTGGTCGGTAAGTGAGTTTTCATCCCTTTATTTAGAAGATGACGAGCCAGACAATGTTTGGAAAAGAGCCATGTTGAGAAGTGATAGTTCAAGCGCTTTTTTAGCTAACTTCCCTGAGAATCCGTCGCTTAACTAAGCAGTTTTTACTTTCGATTACTTTTTTAATCATTTTTTGGCGATTTAATCTTCTAGCTAGATAAGCTAAGTAATAGATTCCCTTTTTTTAAGTAAAACTATATCTATAATTGAAAAACTTCTTATTCTATTATCTTTGCAGTCCTTAATATTCAGGTATGAAAAGAGAAGAAGAAATTAGCCGCAGAAGAACCTTCGCAATTGTCAGTCACCCGGATGCTGGTAAGACAACCTTAACCGAAAAGCTTTTACTTTTTGGAGGGGCAATTAATGAAGCAGGAGCTGTTAAATCGAATAAGATTAAAAAAGGTGCTACTTCCGATTTCATGGAGATTGAAAGACAAAGAGGTATTTCGGTTGCGACTTCTGTAATGGGGTTTGAATATAAAGGGAAGAAAATCAATATTCTAGATACTCCTGGACACAAAGATTTTGCAGAAGATACTTTTAGAACGCTTACTGCGGTTGATTTTGTCATTGTTGTAATTGATGTTGCCAAAGGGGTTGAGGAACAAACAGAGAAGTTAGTAGAGGTTTGTCGTTTGAGAAAAACGCCAATGATTGTCTTTGTAAATAAATTGGATAGAATGGGGAAAGAGCCATTCGATCTATTAGAAGAAATAGAGGAAAAACTGAAATTAAATGTGCGTCCTCTTTCTTGGCCGATTGGTATGGGACAAGAACTACAAGGGGTTTATAATGTTTTTGAAAGCAAGCTAAATCTTTTTGATGCGCACGGTGGTAAGGAAGAAACGGAAACGGTTGAAATTACCGATTTATCATCTTCTGTTTTAGATGAGAATGTTCCGGAAGAGTTTGCTAAGCAGATTAGAGAAGATATAGAATTGTTAGACGGGGTTTACGAAGGGTTCGATAGAGAAGAATATATAGCAGGAGATATTTCTCCTGTCTTTTTTGGATCAGCGGTAAACAACTTTGGGGTAAAGGAATTATTGGAATGTTTCTTAGAGATTTCTCCATGTCCTGGAGTTTCAAAAGCTGCAGATAGAGATGTGCATGCTTTAGATGAAAAGTTTAGTGGTTTTGTATTTAAGATTCATGCTAACATGGACCCTAACCATAGAAACAGATTGGCTTTTATTAAAATATGTTCAGGTCAGTTCGAAAGAAATAAAAACTACTACCACGTTAGAAACGATAAGAAGATGCGATTTTCTTCACCAACGGCTTTCATGGCATCGAAGAAGGAGATTATCGATATTTCTTATCCAGGGGACATCGTAGGTGTTCAGGATACAGGGAATTTTAAAATTGGAGATACATTGACTGAGGGAGATAAGTTTTTATTCAAAGGTTTACCTTCTTTCTCTCCTGAATTGTTCCAGTATATCGAGAATGATGATCCGATGAAGATGAAACAATTGAACAAAGGGATTGATCAATTGATGGATGAAGGAGTTGCTCAGTTATTTACGTTGAAAATGAACGGGCGTAAAATTATTGGTTGTGTAGGAGCGCTTCAGTTTGAGGTTATTCAACATAGATTAGAGCACGAATATGGTGCGAAATGTAAATACTCACCTATCAATTTGCATAAAGCTTGTTGGATGAGAAGTGATAATCCGAAGCAGTTGGAAGAGTTTAAAAAGAGAAAGTATCAGTTTATAGCTCAAGATAAACATCGTAATGAAGTCTTTTTAGCAGATTCTTATTTCGCTTTGTCTTATGCAAAAGATAATTTTCCTGATGTAGAGTTCTTCTATACATCGGAGCTGCAGAAGTTGTAATTAACTTAAGATTAGTTGATTACAAGGCTAGGTTTTACTTAGTTTAATCTTGACATTTTTTAAGAAAAGGATTCCTTACAATTCTTTAATTATGGCTTGTATCCCCTCTAAAATGCTATCTTTACGCAAAAGTTATTTTAAATGCTGAGCAGACGACATCTTAGAGTTAAGTTATTGCAAAGCCTTTATGCGTTCATTCAATCTGAAGAAAGTGATGTAGCAAAAGGAGAGCAAGCGTTAATGAATTCTATTAATGAGGTTTACGACTTGTATATCATGTTGCTAGATCTTTTAGTAGAGGTTAAGAATGCAGAAGAACAGTTATTTGTTGATCGAAAGAATAAATACCTCCCTTCGAGAGAAGATTTAAATCCAAATACAAATTTTGTAAACAATAGGTTTTTTAAACTGATTGAGTCTTGTGCTCAATTTCAGAGAGAAAAAGCTGAACGCAAGATTTCTTGGGAGGAGAATGATGATCTTCCAAAAAAGATTAAAAATCTATTAAAAGAGTCTTCTTTCTACAAAGAGTACATGGCTGTGAAGAAGCCTAGCTTTGAGGATGATCAGAAGTTTGTGATGAAGGCTTTTAAGAAAGTCATTGCAGATAATGATTTATTATATGACTATTTAGAAGATACGAATGTTCACTGGGGTGATGATTTGTATTTTGCTTGTAGTTTTGTAGTAAACACCATTAAAAAGGCAGATGAAGAATCTGATTCATCATTTAGTTTGATTCCTTTATATAAGGACGAAAAAGATGACAGAGATTTCTTGGTAACCTTATACAGAAGAACAATCTTGAATAACAAAGACCTTGATAAGGTTATTCAATCAAAGGCAAAAAACTGGGAGTTGGATAGAATCGCTGTGATGGATATGCTATTAATGAAAATGGCGATTACAGAGATAAAAGAGGTTCGTTCAGTGCCTATTAAGGTTTCTTTGAATGAATATATTGAGCTTGCGAAAGCTTATAGCACGCCGAAGAGTAAGGTCTTTATAAATGGAATATTGGATAAATTAATCAACGAATTTAGAACAGAAGGTTCAATTAATAAAAACGAAAGAGGTTTAAAAGAGTAAACAATGAGAAAGTTATTTTTACCATTAAGCATTGCATTTGCTTTAGTAGCATGTTCAGAGTCAAGTGAAAAGAATAAAGTTTCAACTGACATGGTTAACACTTCATCTAGTAAGATTGAGTTTCAACAAGAAACGGGTGGACCAGCTTATACTTTTGATCATGTGAATTTTAATTTTGGATCAATTCAACAAGGACAAGTTGTAGAGCACGCTTTCCAGTTTGTAAACAGTGGTGATGAACCATTAATTATTACAGATGCTAAAGGAAGTTGTGGTTGTACGGTTCCTGAATGGCCAAAAGATCCAATTCAACCAGGAGAAACAGGTTTAATTGAAATCACTTTCAATAGTAAAGGAAAAAGAAATCATCAAGATAAAGTGGTGACTTTAAAGTCAAACGCTAAAGGAGAACAAGCAACAACAAGGTTACATATTATCGGAGAGGTAGTGGTAGCTGAAACATCTAATTAATCAAACTATGTATTTACTAGAAGCAACAAGTGGAGGGGGAACCTCAAATTTAATTTTCATCGTGGTAATGATTGGAGTTTTTTACTTCTTCATGATTCGTCCTCAAATGAAAAAATCAAAGGAGCAAAGAAAATTTAGAGAAGGTTTAAAAGCTGGAGATAAGATTGTAACTACTGGAGGAATCCATGGTGTAATCGATCAGATCAACGAAAGTGAAGCGATCATTGTAATCGAGAGTGGTTCAAAGATGAGAGTTGAAAAAGCTGCGTTAACTGCAAGTTACGATCCAATTCAGAAGAAATAGAACTGATTTTTAAGTTCAATAATAATGAATAGCCGCTTTTAGCGGCTATTTTTTTTGCCGAGAATTAGTCTTTATAAAGAGAGATTAAACCTTTTGATATCTTAGTAGTCATAAGTCAAAACAAATTAATTGTCTGATATTTTAGAACATAAAATCAAATCCCTTTGCGAACAAGGTAAACTGGAAAAGGCATTCAACTTATTGGTTGATAGTTTTCAAGAAAGACTTTATTGGCAGGTGAGGAATATGGTTAAAACGCATGATAACTCCAATGATGTGGTTCAGAATGTGATGATTAAGATCTGGAAAGGATTGTCCAATTTTCGATGGGATTCAAAATTGAATTCGTGGATGTTTAGGATTGCCTATAATGAGTCCATTACTTTCATCAATAAAGAGAAGAAGCAAATAGAGTCAAATGGAGGAGATTACTTGGAGTATCTATCTCAAAGTTTAGAATCGGATGTTTATTATGATGGCAATGAGATGGAACGTAAGTTTCAATTAGCCATCGCTTCTTTGCCAGTAAAGCAAAAGGAAGTGTTTCATTTGAAATACTATGAGAATAAAAAGTATGAAGAAATTTCAGCTTTAATAGGTGGTTCGGTAGGAGGTTTGAAAGCGAATTACCATCATGCGGTTAAAAAAATCAAAGAATTTATTGACCAGCATTAAACCATTTAAGAAAGTTTTAGTCCAAGAATAAATGAACGAAGAAAAAGACATACAAGAATTAGAAAATGACTTCTCTGCTTTTGACGGAAAGCAAAGTTTTAGATTACCTGAAGATTATATGAATCAGCTGAAGAATCAGGTTAAATCAGAAACGAAGAAAGAGAAGGTTTTTTCGTTAAAACGAATGGTTTTACCATTGTTAGCTGCAGCTTGTATATTGACCTTTGTTCTAAATTTAAATCTGAATACTGTTGAAGCTACAGGTGATGACTTTGAAATTACGCTGGCAGATATGGATTTAGAAGATTTATCAGATGAAGACTTGAGTCAGTTTGTTGAAGAAGATGAGCTGGGTGATTCAGAGAACCTAGAGTTATATCTGATGGATGAAATTGATGATATCACATTGATTGAAGAGGAATTATTGAAATGTATTAAATGTTAAAAAGGAGATTATGAAAAGTTTGAAATTAGTATTGGTGATGATGGTTTGTTTTATGTGGAGTGTTAATGCTCAACATGAAAGGATACCAAAGGAAAAGAAAGAAAGAATGGAAGCAATGAAAGTTGGTTTTATTACTAAGAAGCTTGAATTAACAAGTGAAGAAGCTCAAGTTTTTTGGCCTGTTTATAATGAGCTGAACGAAAAGCGTCATGCCTTAAGAAAAGAATCTAGAGAGAATCATAAAGCTTTAAATGAAAAAGGAGATAAGGCTAGTGATAAAGATTTTGAAGATGTTTTCAATAAGGATATTGATTTGAAAGAAAAGGGGATTGCTATCGAAAGAGAGTATTTCGCTAAAATGAAAGCGGTTATTCCGGTGAGTAAAATTGCAAAATTGCATCAAGCTGAAAGAGAGTTCAAAAGACATATGTTGAAGAACTTAAAGGAAGGTAGACCTAATCATCATCAAAAGATGGAAGAGAAGAAAGCAGAATAAATTTTAGTTTAGTTGATTAATGAAAAGCCTCTTATTTTAAATAAGGGGCTTTTTGATTTTTATAACAGATCTCTTTTTTGCTGTTAATAAGCTGTGCGTCCGTTTTACTATACTCTCCAAGCAAATGCGTATCTTTAGATCACTAAAAATTAAGATACATGTCTCAAGAAGTTAGAAGCTTAGAACCTCAAGTTGTTTGGAATTTTTTCGAAGATTTAAATGCAGTTCCACGTCCTTCAAAAGAGGAAGAACAAGTTATTGCATTTATGAGAGGATTCGCAATGGATAGAAACCTTGATGTTGTGGTGGATAAGGTTGGAAATGTGATTATTAAGAAACCAGCTAGTCCTGGAATGGAGAACAGAAAATCAGTTGTAATGCAATCGCATTTAGACATGGTTCACCAAAAGAATAATGATACAGATTTCGATTTTTCTAGAGAAGGAATTCGTTCGTATATAGATGGTGATTTTGTTACTGCTGAAGGAACAACACTTGGTGCTGATAATGGAATGGGTGTGGCAGCTATCATGTCTGTTTTGGATAGCTCTGAAATCAAGCATCCTGCTATAACTGCTTTGTTTACTATTGATGAGGAGACAGGTATGACTGGTGCTTTTGATTTAGAACCAGAAAATATTCAAGGAGATATTCTTTTGAATTTAGATACAGAAATGGATGATGAGTTTTCTGTAGGATGTGCTGGAGGTATTGATACCAATATTGTTTGGGATTATACAGAGGTTCAGAACTCAGATTGTTCATTTGTTAAGATTGATATCAAAGGTTTAAAAGGTGGGCATTCAGGGATGGATATTCATAAGGGCTTGGCAAATGCGAATAAGTTATTGGCTAGGTTTTTAGATACTTTGTCTGATGACGATATTCATTTAGTATCGTTTGACGGTGGGAGTCTTAGAAATGCAATACCGAGAGAAGGTAACATGCTTATAGCGGTGAAAAACTTAGCATCAGCTTTTGAGAAAACAAATCACTTAGCGGAAGTAATTAAAGCGGAGTTAAGTATTGCAGATCCTTTAGTAAACATTACAATTACTGAAGAAGCAGGGGAAGAGCAGTGTATGTCTGTTTCAGATACAAGAAGATTTACGAAAGCCGTTTTGGCAACAACCAATTCTGTTTATAGAATGAGTGATGCGATTCCTGGTTTGGTTGAAACATCAAGTTCATTGGCAAGAATAATTGTTAAAGAAGGAAAAGCTCAGATCCAAGGTTTGCAGCGTTCTTCAATAGAGTCTGGTAAAATGGAAGTAGCGCATGCTTTTGCAGCTCCTTATCATTTGTTGGGAGCAGAGGTAGAGCATACTGGTTCTTATCCTGGTTGGAATCCGAATCCAAGTAGTGAGATTTTAGGAGTAATGAAAGACTTGTACAAGAAGAACTTCGGTCATGAAGTAAAAGTGAAAGCTTGTCACGCAGGTTTGGAGTGTGGTATTTTAGGAGAGCATTTCCCTACCATGGATATGATTTCGTTCGGACCAGAAATTAACTTTCCGCATTCACCAGATGAGCAAGTAAAGATTAAATCAGTGCAGAAATTCTGGACGTTATTGCTAGATACCTTAGAACACGTACCACAGCAATAACTTCGTTGATATTAATCGAAAAGGAGAATAAAAGAGGCTTTTTGAAAGCTTATATTTGTGATAAATTCAAAACAGTAGAAAGTGACTTTAATAAAATCAATTTCAGGAATCAGAGGAACAATTGGAGGTAAAGAGGATCAAGGACTTACCCCTTTAGATATAGTTAAGTTTTCATCGGCTTATGCGGCTTGGTTGCAAAAGAGAAATGGTAAACAAAACGTAAGAGTAGTTTTAGGTAGAGATGCTAGGATTTCTGGTGAAATGGTGAGTAACCTTGTAGTAGGTTCTCTTCAAGGAATGGGAGTGAATGTTGTAGACACAGGTCTTTCAACAACACCTACTGTTGAAGTAGCTGTTCCTTTAGAGAATGCTGAAGGAGGGATTATTCTTACAGCGTCACATAATCCAAAGCAATGGAATGCCCTGAAGTTATTAAACGAAAAGGGAGAGTTTATTTCTGCTGAGGATGGAGCTGAGCTTTTAGCAATAGCTAATTCAGGAGAGTTAGAATTTGCTGAAGTGGATGATTTAGGAAAAGTAGAATTGAAAAGCGGGTATATTCAAAAGCATATTGACATGATTTTGGATTTGCCATTAGTAGATAAAGAAGCTGTAAAAAAGGCAAACTTTAAGGTTGCTGTTGATGCTGTTAATTCAACTGGAGGAATTGCTGTTCCTTTAATGTTAAGAGCGTTAGGTGTCGAGCAAATTGAAGAATTATACTGTGATCCAACAGGAGAGTTTCCGCACAATCCAGAGCCACTTCCAGAGCATTTAAAAGATCTTTCAGAATTGATTGTTGCGAAGTCTTGTGATCTTGGTTTTGTTGTTGATCCTGATGTTGATCGTTTAGCGATTGTTTCAGAAGATGGATCAATGTTTGGAGAAGAGTACACATTAGTAGCTGTATCCGATTATGTTTTATCACATACAAAAGGAAATACTGTTTCAAACTTAAGTTCTACAAGAGCTTTAAGAGATGTTACTGAATTGCATAGCGGTGTTTATGAATCAGCTGCGGTTGGTGAAGTAAACGTTGTAAATAAAATGAAAGTGAACAATGCGATCATTGGAGGTGAAGGAAACGGAGGAGTTATCTATCCAGAATTGCACTATGGAAGAGATGCTCTAGTTGGTATTGCTTTATTTTTATCGCATTTAGCACATAAGGGAATGAAAACTTCAGAGTTAAGAGCTTCTTATCCTGATTATTTCATTTCAAAAAACAAGATTCAATTAACTCCTGAAATCAATGTTGATGAGGTGTTAGAGAAAATGAAAACACGTTACCAAAATCAACCTGTTAACACTATTGATGGTGTTAAAATTGAGTTTGATAAGGAATGGGTTCATTTAAGAAAGTCTAATACTGAGCCAATTATTAGAATTTATTCGGAGAGTGAAAACGAGCAAAAGGCTGATGATTTAGCTAAAAGATTGATTAGCGAGATTAAAGAAGAGATTGCAAAATAAGAATTGAATACATCGTAAGGTTTCGAGGCTGAGTTATATACAACTAAAAAAAAGACGTAGCCTTCTTCGGAATCAAAACGAATGGTTAACCACGAACTAACTGAATATGAAAGTATATCTGGATAATGCAGCTACAACTCAAATGGATGAGGCAGTCATTGAAGTAATGACAAAGGTGATGAAGAAGAATTTTGGAAATCCATCATCGATTCATTCATTCGGTAGAGAGTCTAGGAGTTTGATTGAAACTGCTAGAAAGAATATCTCTGCTATGGTAGGTGTAAATCCAGCTGAAATCATCTTCACATCAGGTGGTACGGAAGCAGATAACATGGCTATTCGTTGTGGTATGTTGGATTTAGGAATCAAACATGCGATTACGACTAAGTTGGAGCATCATGCGGTTGGACATACTTTGGAAATATTAGCTGATAAAGGTGATATCAAATTGTCATATGTAGATGTTAACGATAAAGGACAAGTTGATCTGGTTCATTTAATTAAGCTGTTATCAGAAAATGAGAGGTCTTTCGTTTCGTTGATGCATGCTAATAATGAGATCGGAACAATGATCGATTTAAAAGAAGTGGGAGAGATTTGTAAAAAGCATAATGCTATTTTTCATTCTGATACGGTACAAACCATGTGCCACTACCCATTTAACTTAAAAGATATTAATATTCACTTCGCCACTTGTTCAGCACATAAATTTCACGGACCTAAAGGAATAGGTTGGTTGTACGTAAATCAAGATGTTGATATTAAGCCGCTGATTCACGGTGGTTCTCAAGAGAGAAACATGCGTGGAGGAACAGAGAATTTACTAGGAATAGTAGGACTGGAAAAGGCAATGGAAGTTGCTTATAAAGATATTCAAGGGCATATGGATCATGTACAAGGTTTAAAATCTTACATGATTGATAAGTTAAAATCAAGTATACCAGGTGTTGAGTTTAATGGTGATGCAGAGGGAGAATCACTTTACACCGTGTTAAATGTTAGCTTCCCAAAAACAGATAATGCAAGTATGCTTTTGTTTAGTCTGGATTTACATGGAGTTGCTGCTTCTGGTGGTTCTGCTTGTACTTCAGGTTCTAATCAAGGATCACATGTCTTAAGAGGAATCAATGCTGATATGAACAGGCCTTCTTTAAGGTTTTCATTTTCAAGAATGAATTCAAAAGACTGTGTGAATTATGCAGTTGAGAAACTAGAACTACTTTTTAAGAATTAAGATGAAATTGAGTGTTATAATACCATGTTTTAACGAAGAAGAACTCGTTGTTGAGGTATTAAAGCGCTTGTATGAGGTTTTTAAGTCTGAAGAGATTCATGACTTTGAAATTATAGTCATTGATGATTTTTCATCGGATAAATCTTTCGAAGCCGTAAAAAGGTATAAAGACGAAGAACAGAAGACTAACTTGTTTTTATTCGGTCACGATGTTAATAAGGGAAAGGGAGCAGCAATCCAATTTGGTTTTGAAAAATCTAAAGGGGACTACATTATCATTCAAGACGCAGATTTAGAGCTGGATTGCAAAGACATTCCAAGGATGTTAGCTCAGTTGAATGATCAGGTTGATTTTGTCAATGGCTCAAGATATATGTCAGGAGTAGTTCGTCCATTATATGCTTATAAAAGGTATTATTTGAATAAAATGTTTACTCGATTAGCTTCTTTGTTAGTTGATGTTCGTTATACCGATATAGCCTGTGGATACAAGTTGTTTTCAAGATCTTTACTTCAGAAGATCCAATTAAATGAAAATAGATTTGGGATCGAGGCTGAAATGATAATTAAAGCAACCAGATTAACTAAGAATAGAATAGTTGAAGTTCCTGTTCATTATTATCCTAGAAACAAAGGAGAGGGGAAGAAAATCAGAAATTTAGATGGTTTAAGGATTCTTTGGGTAATTGTAAAATACGGCTTGTTTCGAGTTAAATAGTTACTCTCTGTTTTTTGCTTTTTCGTAATCAGCTTTAGTTAATTTATACCAATAAGCTGGATCAGCATGAATTTTAAATAAATATTCCCAATATACTTCCGAGTTCATTCTATCGTAATGTATAGATTGGTAATGCCTTTTAACTGTGAAAAAGCTACTTTGAAAACAAAAGAATAAAGCTGTAGTAATAACAATGTACTTACCCCATGCTTTTGAGTCCCATATCTTTTTAAATAGCGCTAGAATAGGGATAATGAATAATGCATAAAAGTCTATCATTGGTCTACTACCAAAGCTACCTCCATACCACCAACACCACCAAGAATAAGTAAAGTAAATAATAACAATTGAAAAAGTCAGTATCGACCATTTTAAAGCCTTCTTTTGAATAAAAGGGATTCCAATCAAGGCTAAAATCATAACAGGAGTGTAGGTGAACCATCCATTTCGATAAGCAAACAACCCTTCAAATATTTTAGGATCTTGAAAGTAGAAGCGCTCTCCTGTGTACGAAAAGAAAAGCCATTTGCCTGATACGTATTTCCAATAAAATAATTGAGGAGAAATTGTAGCTAAGAGAATAATGGAAATGAGGAGAATATATTTTGAATTCTTTAAAAGCTCTTTGATACCACCTTTACCCAGTATTAAAATGGGTAAAATTAAAGTGATCAAAATGTTAGAAGGACGCACAAGCATAATTAGGCCAGAGGTTATTCCAATCCCGAGAGCGTTTTTCCAGTTAGCACGATCTAAGAATTTAAAGCAGAGATATATGAATAAACTGATTAGAAAGAAGCTCGAAGGATGAGACATTCCAAATTCTTCAACTGTGTAATACATTAAGTTGGTACCATAAAAGGTTATGAGTAGTCCTAAGCTGACTAGATACTCATTGAAGAAGCGTGATAGTAAACGCCTTAATATAATCAAGCCTAGAAAAGTGTAAAATATGGAAGAAAGGCATATTGATAAATGGTAAATATTACTAAAACCATCTTGTTTTTGATCAAAGACAGGTGCTAAAACGTGTGCTGCCGAGAAAAAGGGACAATAGAGAATAGCGTTTCCCATAGCTGTCTTAATCGCTTTTCGATCTGTACCTGTTTCTTGTGGCCAAAATCGCCAGTTTCCTTGATACCATTTTAAGGAATCAGGGTTGTTTAAAAAGCTTAAGCCAATATCTTTGTGTATGAAGGTTGCAGGTAGATAAGCATAATAAGATACAACGTCAGATTTTATAACTCCTCTATTTCTATCGTTTTGAATAAACCGATGTTGATTGAGAAGGATAACTAAAGACGTTCCTAATATAAATATTAAGCAGATCTTAGATAAGCTAAGTCGTTTTATTACTTCCATTCTTTAGCCATAACCAAACCGTGAACGTAAAGCTCTAATTGCTTCAATG
>CBFIFL010000038.1:0-26683 GCA_965661855.1 Flavobacteriales bacterium | reverse complement strand
CACGTCCTGTTCTTAAAGTAAAAGAGCAAATTCAAGTACAACGCTTAACTGGACTTCATTTAAACTCGAAAAAGAATGTACAGGTTGAAATTCCGGCATTGGCAGTTAATCCTAACACTCCAACAAACTATCGTATTTCAACGATTATTCAAGATAAAATAGAGAAAGAAGTTCCTGATAATTGGAAAGCCATGAATGTAGTTGATAAACTAGCTTACACAGTGAATAGAATTGGTAAAGAGGCGAATACAAATATTAGCTTGAAAACCGAAAAAGATAATACTGGACACGTTACTGACTGGGCATTCAGCCTTGGAAACATAACAATTTCTCACTAAATACTGTTACAAATTAAACCTTCATTCGTTTCAATAAAAACAAACATTATGATAAAATTATACTCACTACTTAGCTTCCTTTTTATTGGTTCTTTAGCCATAGCTCAAAGCGACACTACGAAGATTAAAATCGGAGAAAAGGAAATTGAATTCATTTTAAAAGATGCCAATAATCTTGACTCCCTTGAAGAAGAAATTGAACAAGAGGTAGAGGTGGCTATGGAAGAAATGGAGAAAGAATTAAAAAATCTTGACGAAGAAAAAAAGAAAGAAGAAAAAGTAGATTATAAAGACTTTTCTTTTTTGGCAGGAATAGAAGTTTATTCTAATTTATTATTCAATTCTGATATGACTTTGGATGGAATTGATGGACCTATAACACTTAATGCGGATCCCGCTAGATCAATTAATATTGGCTTTACTTTATTCGATAAATACATTCCAATTGCGAAGCAACACTTTGGATTAGTGACTGGTTTAACTTTCAGATACGTTTCTTATAATTTCACAGAAAACTTTGAATTCGGTACTAGCCAAAATGGAGATCTTGATCTTGTCGTTCAAAACAACAGAGCATACTCAAAAAACAGATTAAGAGCTGGTTTTGTGAGAGTTCCTGTATTGCTTCAATTTGCAACTGGGAAAGAGAAAAAGAAAAGTTTTCACTTAGCAGTTGGTGCTTACGCTGGTGTTAAAATGGGAAATGGAAAATACAAAACAGAGTATACTGAAAATAACCAAGTTTACAATTCCACTTCGAAAGGACAATACAACTTAAACAATTTTGACTATGGATTAGAAGCTAGAGTTGGACATGGTAACATCTCTCTTTTAGCCTCTTATTCTGCTGCTGGATTGTTTAATCCTAAATCTACTTTTGACTTACACGGAGCAAATGCTGGGCTAGCTTTAACTTTTTAAGCTAACTGACGACTGTATTCATACAAGGCTACAGACAGCGCTGAAGTAACATTCATTGATGAGTTCAATCCGAACATGTTGATGTGTAGGAAGTGATCACAATAAGTAAGCACTTGCTCAGAGACTCCTTGAGTTTCTGCACCGACAACAAACAAATACTTCTTGGTAGAATCAAATTCGAAAGATTGCAAGGTTTGACTGTTCTCGGTGATTTCAATAGCTACAACCGTGTATTCTTTCTTCATTTCCTCAAAGAAAGCTGGAATGTCTTCAATCACCTTGTATGGAAGTACTTTCTCAGTGGAACGGGCTACTCTTGTGAACTTTTTGTTAGGCAATTTTTCGTCAAGACCATGAATACATAATTCACTAACGCCAAAAGCTTCTGAGATTCTGAATAGAGCTCCTATGTTTTTAGCTAATCTAATGCCATCACTTAAAACAACAATAGGGAACGTTTGACGTTCCCTATCCATTTCATGATGTTCTAATTGTCTGTTTGACATATATTATCTAAGATGCTGTACAAGCAGTCTCTGTGCACATATTAAATAAGTTGCTTTTCTCTAAAGCAACAAATCCTCCAGCTAAATCAACAACATTCTTAACTCCTTTTTGTCTTAAAATAGAAGCTGCTACTACTGATCTATAACCTGATCTACAATGAATATAGTATGTATCATCGCTGTTATAATTCACATGGTTTTCATGAATATAATCCAACGGTTGGTGATCTGCACTATCTATATGACCAGCTTCAAATTCACCTAACTTTCTAGCATCAATTATATTGATATTTTCAGCTTGAGTCAAAGACTTCAATGCCTCAGGAGTAATTGAATCTAAAGTTGCTAAAGCTTCTCCAGCATTTTTCCAAGTTTCAAAACCTCCTTCTAAATACCCTACTATGTTGTCAAATCCAACTCTGGTTAAACGAGTAACAACTTCTTTCTCTCTACCTGGATCAGCAACAAATACGATCTCTTTATGTAAGTCTGTTAAAACCGTTCCTGCCCAAATAGCAAAGCCTCCATCAATACCGATAAAAGTAGTGTTTGGAACATGAGCAATACAGAAATCCTTCTGATGTCTTGTATCTAGAATTTCAGCTTTTGATAAATAAGACTTAAATGTATCTAAGTCTAAAGCATTTACTTTTCCTAATACCTCATCAACCGGAGTATAACCTGTTTTATTTAGTACTGCAGCCTTCGGGAAATAAGAAGGTGGAGGTAAAATTCCGTCCGTTACTTCTTTCACAAAAGCCTTTTTATTCGGTTGATTTAAAGCGTAATTATTTTTCTTCTGATTACCTAAAGTATCAAAAGTTTCAGAACTTAAGTTCTTTCCACATGATGATCCCGCTCCATGAGCTGGGTATACAATCACATCATTCGATAAAGGCATGATTTTGTTTTGAATCGAATCATATAAATGACCTGCTAAATCTTCAGTAGTTAAATCAGATTTAACCGCTAAATCAGGACGACCTACATCACCAATAAAAAGTGTATCTCCAGAGAATAAAGCTTTTTCATTACCATTTGCATCAACTAGCAAAAAGCATGAAGACTCCACTGTATGTCCTGGAGTATGTAAAACCTTAATTTGATGATCTCCCAATTGAATAATCTCTCCATCCACTGCGATATGCGCATCATAATTAGTAACAGCATTAGGACCAAAAACAATTTTTGCGCCAGTAGCCTTTGCTAAGTCTATATGACCAGAAACGAAATCCGCATGGAAATGCGTTTCTAAAATATGAGTCAACTTTAAGTCTCTCTCTTCTAATAAATCTAGATACGATTGAATGTCTCTTAATGGATCAATAATAACTGCTTGTCCATCGCATTCTAAAAGATATGCTGCTTCTGCTAAACAGTTTGTATATAATTGTTCAATTTTCATAATTCTCTTCTTACTGCGAATATAGCAAAAACCCATTTGATTTGCAGTGATGATAATTGTAGCGTGCCCTAATGAAGACGATACCTTTAGAAATGAAATTGGTAGTCGAGAAAAGGTAAAAAGCTTAGCTGGTTTTGGAAAGTGGTATAAGCGTCTGATTGACTGGTAGGGCCAACGTATATTTCCTGAAATTGATTCTTTTGATTCGTTACGTTTATCAGGTCCAAAGTGATCACATGGGAAACCTTTTTCAAGCTAACTTTATACGCACATCGAACATCCAAACGACTATAATCTCTATACTTTGACTGATTGATTAAGTCTTGATTCAACACTGCTGTATTCGCAAGCACACTTTCCGTCAAGTCAATCGGGGTATAATACCTACCTCCCGCTAAAGTCAATTTCAAACCAAGTTCTAGACTCTTATTCTCTTTTTTACCAAGGTTAAAAGATTTTCCTCCTAACAGATTATAAGCATACCTACCGTTAAACGACGTATTATATTCGATTCCATTTAGGTCTTTGTATTTACTATCAAATACAGAAATGGTGGATAGCATGAAATAATCTTTAACGAAGAACTTTTCATAGGTTATTTCTAAGCCCATATTTCTTCCTGTACCTTCGTTTACCACACTCTCCGCTTGAACTTGAACAGAGGCCGTACCATTATTTATCAAGGAATATGCAGAACTGTCTTCTGCAACAGGAACACCATCTAAAGACTGATAATACAATTCTAATTTAAGCCTGTTACTTTTCTTAAGCTTCAGTTTATAAGAAAGCACATAATGATTAGCTTTCGTGAAATCCATATTTCGATTATGATTAGCTCTTAAACCATCTGTGTTTTCAAATTTTTGAAAGTAAAAATATATAGGTTGACTTACCGAATGACGACCGTATGCAAGAGATATATTACTGTTTTCTCCTAACAAATAAGTTAATCCTAATCTTGGTTCTATAGCTTGCGAATTAGTTAATGTAAAATATTGATAGTGAATTCCTGCTACCACTTTAAACTTCTCATTGAAAAAGTGCTTCCATTCCAAATAAGGCTGAACCAAAGCTTCTTGGCTATTGAAGTCAATTCTAGACTCCATCTCGTAGCTACTTTCGTTGTACAGACTATCATAAAAATCAAAAGCTAAAAGATCTGCTGAATACCCCAACGTAAAGATGTCTTGAATTCTTGGCTTAAAGGTCAATTTTGAGGATGAGACTGTTTTATTACTTATGAATTGATAATCTAATTTTGGAACTATAGAATCAACAGACCATATTGTGTTTTGAACATATGCTGGTCGGTGAACTAAATGATGATCCGCTCTAATATCCTGAACAGACATAGCCAATGTTGATTTGACAGACCATTTTTTATTGAAGGATTTAACGAGTTTAATTCCAACAATTCCCATTCCTGTTTCAAAATAAACGTCTCTATCTGAAAAACTAAATAAGTCCTCCTGAGGCTCAGTGTAGTTAGAAACAATCGTATTATTCGAGCTTATTCCTCCAATTCCGAAAAGAGATATACTTCCTTGTTTCTTCAAAGGAAAATTCAGTTTAAACGATAAATCTTGGTATTGCGGAATAGCTTGTGTTCCAATATTAATACCCATTTTACCAAACAAACCTAAAGTTGAGTATCTATATGCAACTAGGTAGCTACTTCTTGTTTTTCCTATTGGACCCTCAGCCATTAACTCGGTTCCCAGAACTCCTAATTGTCCAGTAAAATCAAGTTTCTTATTATTCCCATTACGGATATTTAAATCAAATACCCCTGAAATTGCATTTCCATATTCAGCTGGAAAAGCACCCGTTATGAAATCTGATTTTGCGATTACTTTGTGATTAATCATAGCAACCGGTCCACCATTTGTTCCGGCAACCGCAAAGTGATTGGGGTTAAATATATCAACTCCTTCTACCCGCCATAGCAATCCAGTAGGAGAATTACCTCTTACAACTATGTCATTTCTAGTATCGTTGTTACCTTGAACGCCAGCATAGTTCGAAGCCATTCTTGCAATGTCGGAACGTGAGCCCGAATACCGCTGTGCTTCTTCTAAATTAAACGCTCTTCCACTAACTGCAATAGAAGTATTTATTGTCTCATCCTTGGCATTAACACTAATATTAACTTGGTTCAAAAGAACTTCAGACTCTTTCATTTTAACAGTCAAATGATTCGTTTTAGCTACTTGAACATTGACGTTATCTACTTGGACAGATGTGAAACCAAGCATGGATACTTTAAGACTGTATTTACCAACTGGGAGTTTTTCGAAATAGAATTCTCCAAAGACATCAGTAATAGTTGATTGAAATAAAATACTGTCGGAATATAATTCAATACTTGCTCCAACAATTTCGATAGGGGAATTTAATTCTTCAACAGATCCTTGAACAGTAGAAAAATAATCTTGGCTATGAACTTTATTAACAGAAATTAAAAAGACTATTATCCAGAGTAATCTCATGACTTAGTTGTCCAATTTATCTAATTTCTTCTCAAGTGATTTTATTCGACTCTTCCAGTTGTTAAACTTGGCAGCTAACATGATTTCATGAGTACCAGACGAATATCTTTTTAAATTACTGGTTGTAATATCGTATGAATATCCAAAGTATACTTTGTCATTATCTGTTTTATAACCAATTAAAACAGAAAAAGCATCTTGACTTCTCCAGCTTAAACCTCCCCAAATATAGTCTCTGTACACGGCTTTAATTCCAGCATCCAATTGAACTTGAACTGGTGCAATATATTTAGCAAGTATGGAAGGTTCAATCATCCAATCGCTATTCAGTTCATATTTATATCCCGCGTTGAGCATAAAGTGTTGAGCTAAGCTAGATATCGTTTTCGTTTCTGTTTCTATAAATGAGATTTTGCTATTCATAAACTGAGGAATAGAAAAACCTACATACGCTTTGTCGTTATACCAATAAGCACCCAAACTGAAATCTGGTAATACGGCTGTCATTACAGCATCTTGAAGAATCATGTCTCCCTCGTCAATTAAGAATATCTTTTGACCATCGACTCTGAACTGCATGATTCCTAAAGACAAACCAAGAGATAATTTTGATTTACCAAGTCTCAAATGATAAGCACCTGATGCATAAGCTGCAGTTTTACTTGTAGGTCCAACAACGTCTGCATAAATAGCTCCTCCTAATCCAATATTCTTTGTCTTATGCGGACCGTTAACACTTAAAATATAGGTTCTAGGAGCATCAGTAATTCCTACCCATTGATAACGATAATTTGCGATCGCTTCATAGTAGTCTTTTACACCAGCGTAAGCAGGATTAATAATATACGGATTGAACATATATTGCGAATACATAGGAATCTGCTGAGCTTTTACATGAATGCTCAACGACCCGAAAATCGCTAATATGATTAATACCGCCTTATTCATCTTATCTCATTAAAGTTAATGGACCTGTTATAGGCTCCACTCCTTCTCCTAAATCAATTATGTAATAATATGTTCCAACAGGTAAATCCTTGTCCCCATCGGTTCCATCCCAATTCTCTAAATATCCTTCAGATCTATACACTAACTGCCCCCAACGGTTGTATATCTCAACAACAGGATTAGGGAATTGCGTAATATATTCTAACTGCCAAGTATCATTTTTACCATCGCCATTAGGAGTAATACCTGTAGGAATAACAACCGAAGGTACAACAATAACTTCCACATAATCTGTATCCACACAACCTAAGCCATCTTGAATGATTAACTGATACATGGTAGTTTCTTCAGGTTTCGCAACTGGATTTGCTGAAGTAGTATCGCTTAATCCCACTGAAGGATACCATGCATATGTTGAGTTCATAGTCCCGCCCAATGCCTCTAGCATCGTAGAACCACCACTAACAATAACATCATCTTCTCCAGCGTTTGCCACCGGTTGTGGGTTAACAGAAACACTTATTGTGTCTTGATCTATACATCCAGCAGAAGTAACGGTTAATATATATTCTGTAGGAACCAATGGTTCAACAAATATTGAATCAGCTGTTTCTCCAGTTGACCAAGATATTACATCTCCTCCCACTCCATATAATCTTACAGAATCACCTTTACAAACAGAAACGTCATCTCCTGCATAAGCGTTAACGATCGTTTGTGCAACAATATCAACAACGGCTTCAACTTCACATCCATTTGCATCCATTGCCTGAATAGTATAACTACCATCTTGCAATGCATTAATATCCTCCTGACTAGAAACAAAACCATCTGGTCCTGACCAACTGAATGTATAACCTCCTGCCCCTCCTGTTATAGAGAAATCTGCTGCTCCGTCACTAACATTATTACATGATGCAGGTTGAACTGAATGAGAAGCTAAAATCTCAGTTGGTTCAGTAAGATTCACTTCTGCTGATGTAAAACATCCGTTAGCATCTGTTACTACCACATCTATGTTGCCCGCACACAAGAATGTTGATCTATAAGCCGTTTGTTGGATTCCTAAACTATTTGCATCCCATAAGAAACTATATGGAGCTGTTCCCCCTGAAGGAGTGACTGTTGCCGTTCCATCACATGCATTGAAACATGAAATATTCGTGCTATCCGTAATCGTAGCGGATAATACTACCGGTTCAGAAACCTGTCCTGACAAGGTAATATTACAACCATTCGCATCCGTTACATCCACTAGTCTAGTTGTAGGACAAAGGTTTCCAATTAACTCAACACTCTCTCCACTACTCCATGAAACTGTGTACGGTGAGTTACCTCCAGTAGGTAACACTTCCATACTTGCATCACATAAACCTGAACATGAAACATTTGTTTCATTGATTGTCGCTTGTAACGCCGATTCTGTATTTATTGTTGCTGTGCTTGTAGCCACGCAACCATTGTCATCTGTAACTGTAAATCCATAATCACCCGGACATAAATTTGTTCTTACTGCTCCATTTTGTCCACTATCCCATACTATCGAGTAAGGACCCGTTCCTCCTGATCCACCAACAATAGCATCTCCATTACAAATTCCCATACATAAAATGTGAGTGGTATCCGTAACCTCGGCGAAAAGCTCATCAGGTTGGCCTACTGTAAATGTTTCGATTAACTCACATCCATTATCATCGTTTATTGTAACCGTATGATCTCCAGCAGAAACTCCAGAAATACTCATTCCTACATCTCCCGAAGGAGCCCAATCAACAACTGGATATACATTTGTCCCTCCGGAAGGAATTATAGAAATAGCTCCATCCGAACCTCCATTACAACTTGGTTCCGTTATTGTAGAGAAAATAATAATTATTGAACTTGGTTCATTAATATTCGCTGTTGTAGTGACAGCTGGACATCCGTTAGCATCATTAACAACAACATCATAAGATCTTCCACATAATCCAACAGCTAAAGAATCTGTTTGACCTCCATCCCATGCATAAGTATATGGTCTTGTTCCTCCAGTTACTTCAACAGTTGCTTCTCCATTACAATCACCTGAACAAAGGGCATCTTGTGAGCTGCTTATTGATGCTGCTAAAACATCCGGCTCTGTTATTATAACCGAATCCACTAAAGTACATCCTCCTGCATCAGAAACGGTTACTATGTAAGTCCCTGGACAAAGACTAGATAAACTAGTGGCAGTACTTCCGTTTGACCATAAGATATCGAAAGGAGAAATTCCTCCAGATATTCCAACACTCGCCGTTCCATCACAAGCTCCGTTACATGTAATATCACTTTCTCCCATGCTAATAGCTAATGCCAACGCTGTGTTAACCGAGGCTGTCGAAGAACTTGTACATCCATTTGCATCAGTAACTAACACGTCATAAGGCTGAGCACATAAAGTATCTGCGAAAGTAGTGTTTTGAGCATATCCATTGTCATTAACATCCCATAAATAGGTGTATGGAGCCGTTCCACCAGATGCACTTACTGTTGCATCTCCTTCACAATTTGCAGAACAAGATATTTGAGTGATTGCACTTATGCTTGAAGTTAAAGCCGATACAGGTTCGGTGATTACCATGCTTGCAGTATTTGAACATCCAGAAGCATCAGAATACGATAAATCATAAGTTCCAGCACATAAGCTTGTAATCAATGAATCTGTCTGACCTGAATTCCAAGAATAAGTATAAGGGCTAGTACCTCCAGTAGGTGTAAACCCGATAATACCATCACAATCAGCATTACACATTACCATGGTGGTATCTGTAAAACTACCCGTCAACACGCTAGGCTCGATAATTGTATTCGTATAAGTAACAGCACATCCAGCTCCGTTGTCGTCAATTACAGTACAAGTAAAAGTCCCTGCTGCACATAGTCCACTAATAGACGGTGTTATGCTAGCGTTTGGATCATCCCATAAGTAGGTATATGGAGGTGTTCCTCCTGAAGCTACTATCTCCATTGATCCATCACATAAACCGTTACAAGAAATATTATTCAATGACACCAATGCAAGCGTTAACGCATTTGGACCAACAATTGAAACATCATCACTATCTGTACATCCATTGGCATCCGCTACACTCACTGTGTAATTTCCAGGAGTTAAGCCCCCAGCAACTGCTGTTGATTGAGTTAATGGATCACTCCAAGAATAAGTATATGCACTTGTTCCTCCTGTTACTGTTGCAGTTGCCGTTCCGGTTCCTGGTAGATTACATCCTGAAGCTGTTGAATCTGTAACAAGCACTTGTAATACATCTGGTTCAGATAAGGTAACTGTATTCGTAGCAATACATCCAATATTATCTATCACTGTTAAAGTGTAAATACCATCACATAATAAGGTTGCATCATCAGTTGTTTGACCAGTTGGATCATCCCATAAATAAGTATAAGGTAAGTTTCCATTCACCACTGTAGTTTCAATACTACCATCGCATAATCCATTACAAGAAACATCATTAAGCGCATCAATATCAATGGCATAGTTAGCAGGACCTGGAACATAAATTTCTAATGAATCTTGACAACCATTATCATCTGCTACATAAACCCAATGGTCACTCGCACATAAATCATTGGCTACTGAATCTGTTGCCTGTACACCAAGGTTATTAGCTTCCCATAAATAAGACAGGTTACCCGTTCCTCCACTAGCAACTATAGTCGCACTACCATCACATCCCAAACATGATGAATTAGTCGTAGAAAATAAAGAAATACTAATTGCACTCGGTCCTGTTATTACTCCTACATATTGAACAGTACAACCGTTACCATCAGTAACAGTACAAGTGTAAGTACCTGCTAATAGGTTATTCGCCGTTACTCCTGTTTGAGCTAAAGCATCATCCCATAAGTATGTGTATGTACCTACTCCTGTTCCTCCACTTGCAACTACCGTTATACTTCCATCGCTGCTTCCTAAACAGCTCGTATTACTCATTGCTGCTAAGCTTACCGTTAATGCGTTTGGTCCCGTAACTACCGCAATAGCCGTATCAGTACAAGATCTTGAATCAGTAACTGTCACCGTATAATTAGAAGCTATTAATGCATTTGCAGTTGCTGTTGTTTGTGCCAAAGCATCTGTCCATAAATAGGTATATGGACTTGTTCCTCCTGTCACACCCACAACTGCTTCCCCTGTACCTGGTAAGTTACATAGACTCGGTAAAGTAGATGTGATTGTAGCAATTAAAGTATCAGGCTCTGTAATGGTTACTGTGTTAAAAGCTGAACAACCTGCTCCATCGGTAATAGTATAAGTATATGTTCCTTGAGATAATGAATCAGCATCTTCTGTTGTTTGACTTAAGCCATCATCCCAAGCATAAGTATAAGGAGCTGTTCCACCAGTAGCTGTTCCATCCACCGTTCCATCATTCAATCCGTAACAGCTTACATCAGTAAAACTTGAAATGGTAGCTGACAGAGCGTTAGGACCAGTAATAACCACATCCAATGAATCTTGACATGCATTGTCATCAGTTACAATCACTTCATAAGTTGAAGCACATAAATCTGTAGCAGAAACAGTTGTTGATTGCGCACCTAAACTATTGGCATCCCATAAATAGGTAATAACACCTGTTCCACCTACAACTGAAATATCAGCAGTACCATCACAACTCATACATGAAGCGTTGGTACTAGCGTCTAAAGTAATTACAATATCAGCAGGTTCTGTAATCGTTACATTCGAAGTAACTGTACATCCATTATTATCTGTCACAGTTGCAACAAAAGCTCCTGCACATAAACTACTAGCAGAAGAATCAGTTGTACTTGCGGGATCATCCCATGAGTAAGTATATGGGCTTGTACCACCAACAGGTGTAACAATTGCATCCCCTACACATGCTCCAAAACAAATGTTATGTGTTGTATCTGTAATTGAAGAAGTAAGTAATAGAGGCTCTGAAATCAATTGAGAAGTATTGTCAGTACATAAATTAGCATCAGTAACAGTTACTGTATAAGTATTCGGAGCTAATAGACTAATGGTATCGTTAGTAGAAACAATTGGTGACCATGAATAAGTTACTGGTGCTGTTCCTCCACCAAAACCTGCAACAATTTGTCCATCATTATCACCATTACAAGTTATATCATTATAAGAAACAATTAAAGCAGTTAATGCCGCTGGCTGACTTAAAGTCACAGCGAAAACTCCCACACATCCATTGTCATCAGTAACGGTAACATTATACGAACCTGCACAAAGTCCACTCGCTGTATCAGTTGATTGCGCACCACCATCATCCCATAAGTAAGTGTATGGTGCTGTTCCTCCAGCTACAACAACTTGTAATTCTCCAATACAATTCCCATTACAATCTATAGAAGTTAACTCATTAAACGTTGCCGACAAAACAGCTGGTTCAGTGATTGTAAATGGTAAGTTTCTGGTACATCCTGCAGCATCTGAAACTGTAGCAAAATAACTTCCTGCACATAAACTAGAAGAGGTTGAATCAGTATCTATAGAACTGGTCCAAGAATAAGTATAAGGTAATGTTCCTCCTGTTGGAGTTGCAATAGCTTCCCCAAAGCAGTCTCCAAAACATAGATTATGCGTAGTATCTGTTATCGTAGCGTTAAAATCTGATTGATCATCAATAGTTACTGTAGAAATACTGGTACAACCATTTGCATCTGTTACAGTCACGCTATATGCTCCAGCACATAAATTCAATGCTCTAGCATCTGTTTGAGCAGCAATGTCATTCCATAAATAAGTATAAGGAGCAGTACCTCCAACTGGAGTAACCAGAGCTTCACCTATACAAGTACAAATCACATGAACGGTATCTGTTATCGAAGAAGTCAATAAACTTGGCTCAATAATAATTGCGGTGTCTCTGCTAATACAAGCGTTCGCATCAGTAACTAAAACAGCTAAAGTATCAGGACAATTATTTAAAACGGAATCCGTAGTTGTTGCCAAAGCGTCATCCCATAAATAGGTATAAGGACTCGTTCCTCCACTTGGTGTCGAAAGAGCTATTCCATCACATGCTCCAAAACAAGTGACATCTACACTATCTGTATTAGCTAATAAAATAGCTGGTTCCGATAGAGAAACAGGTAAAACAACAAAACAAGCAGAATCATCAATTATGGTCACATTATAATTTCCTGCTACCAACCCTGTTGCCGTTGAATCAGTCTGAGCTAATAAATCATCCCATAAATATGTATAACCACTATTTCCACCACTTGGTGTTACAATCACTTGTCCATCTGAATAACCATTACAACTTGGCATAGTACTCGTAAAAACTCCTGTAATTGGGTTTGGTGTATCTACCGAATCCGTTGCAATAACCGAACAACCATTTGCATCAGTAACTGTAACCGTGAATTCTCCTTCGCATAAGTTAGAAGCAGTTGTATCATTGGTTTGAGCTAAAGGATCATCCCACAAGTACGTATAAGGAGCTAAACCTCCTGTTGCCAAAGCAATCATGCTTCCATCACATGCTCCGCTACATGAAACATTATTCACTGTTGTAATGGAAACAGCAAAATCTGTAACCGTTGTAATCGTAACAGGAACGATCACTGAACAGTTATTAGAATCAGTTACTGTGACTGTATAATTTCCAGCACAAAGTCCTGTTGCTCTGGCTGTGGTCTGACCTAATAAATCATCCCATAAATAGGTATAAGTTAATCCGGTTCCACCACTTGCGGTAACCAATGCCTCCCCTGAACATGCGCATATAACATGCACTGTATCCGTTATTGAAGCAGTTAATTGACTTGGTTCGATTACCACAGCCGTATCCGCTCTAGTACAACCTTCACTGTCGGTTACTTGTAAAGCATATGTTCCCGCACAAAGGCTTTGCAAAGAATCGGTAGTAGTTGCGGCAATATCATCCCATAAATATGTATATGGAGCAATACCTCCAGAAGGACTTGAATAAGTTATTCCGTTACAATCACCAAAACACAATATAGCATCAGCTCCTATATTAGCTTGTAGGCTATCAGCCTGACCAATACTATCAGTAACTGTCCCTGTACAACCAGAACCATCGGTAATTGTCACTGTGTAAGTACCTGCTACTAAACTAGAAGCAGTAGTGCTAGTCTGTGCTAATGGATCATCCCAAACTACTGAGTATGGACCACCATCTCCACCACTTTCAGTTACCGTCATTTGACCATCACTGTCCCCAAAACAAGAAGTAGAATCAGTTGCAATTGTTCCAGTTATTTGACTTGGACTAGCAACTACAATTGTTGTATCATAGTTACAGTTGTTTCCATCTAAAACAGTTAAGACATAAGAACCAACACAAAGAGAACTTATATCCTCCGTAGTTTCTCCATTGTCCCAAGTGGTAGATGTATATGGCAATGTTCCGTTGGTAAGCGTCATGTCTATAGCTCCATCACAATTCACAAAACAACTTGCATCCGTAACAACACTACCAAATATTACTGCATCAGCAACGGTTAGAATTACCGTATCTCTAACCACACATCCTGTAGCAGTTTCAGTAACAGAAGCCACGTAAGTTGTATCACAAAGACTTAATGCTGTATCTGTCGTTTGACTTCCTGAATCATCCCAAGAAACAGTAAAAGGTCCACCACTTATACCTCCAGCGTAAGTAACTGTTGCTTGACCATTACAGGAATAAGAACATGTAGGGTCTGTTGACACTGTACTAATTGTAATTTCTGGATCATCTGTTATGGTAACTTGAAAAGGTAATGTACAAAGATTGGCGTCATATACAGTTCCGTCATAAGGAGTTCCAAAACCTAAAGTATCACATAGATTTTCAGCAATTGAATCCGTTTCTAATACATCATGATCCCATACGTATGTATACGGTGCAACACCTCCGACAGGAGTCACTGTTCCTCGACCATCACAAGCTTGGTAGCAAGTTGGGTCACTAGAAAAGGTAATGGAAGATAAAGCAGTTGGATCAGTTAGAGTTACCGTTGCCGTATTCGTACAAAAAACAGCATCTGTTACCGTTACAGTATAAGATCCATCCTCTACATTGATTAAAGAATCATTAGCTGTTGCTCCAACATCATCCCATAAGTAAGTATACCCACCTGTTCCTCCAGTAACATTAGTCACTGCAGCAAGTCCTGTAGCTACTCCATTACACAATGGATCAGTTGTTGTCGTTGTAATTACAATTGGATCAGGCTCTGTTAATGTAAATTCAACAGAATCTCTACATCCGCTTTGATCAATTACGATTCCATTATGTGTTCCAGCCGTTAATATTGTAATCGTATCATTAGCTACAGAAATTGGGCTCCAATCATATGTATAAGGCGCTATACCACCTGATCCACTTAATGCAGCAAAACCATCCGTTCCTCCATTACATGTAACATTGGTAGAGTTTGAAATTGATGCAGTCACAACCGAAGGAGCCGTTACCGTTGTATTACCGTTACTAACACACCCTAAAGCATCCGTTATGGTAACATTTACTAAACCAACACACAATGCGGTTGCAGTGTGCGTTGCGGTTCCTGATCCAGATTGAGCTCCAGGATCATCCCATAAATACGAATATGGCGCTGTTCCTCCAGAAGGAGTTGCCGTTGCCGTTCCATCACATACCCCAGCACACTGAGTTGGAGTAGATGTTACCGTTACTGTGTTTGCAGCAGGCTGATCAACCACTCCTGATGCACTACCTGTACAACCATTTGCATCTGTAACTGTTACCGTGTAAGTAGCTGCACATAATCCATTCATTGAAACAGCATCCGTTGTTCCCGGGTCATCCCATACATGTGAAGCATATGGTAAAGTTCCACCACTCGGAGTAATTAAAACCTCTCCATCACATACTCCATTACAAGAAGCATCAACCGTAGTTACTACTCCTGTTATTGCATCTGCTTCACCAACTACATACGCTATGGACGCTTGAACACATAAATTGTTATCCGTTACGGTTAAAGTGTATGTCCCAGCAATTACACCGGATAAATCTTGAGAAGTACTTGCTCCTGCATCGTCCCATAAATAAGTATATGGCCCAGTTCCTCCTGCAATAGTGACATCAACAGATCCATTTGCTCCACCGTTACAAGTAGCGTCTGTAATTAAATCCAACGTTATCGTAATTGGATCTGGCTCCGTAATGGTAGTATCTCCAGTGATAATACATCCATTATCATCGGTCAAAGTTAAAGTGTAAGTATTGGCGGATAAACCTGTTGGATCTTCTATAGCCGTTGCTCCATTGGTCCATGCATAAGTATAAGGAGCAGTACCTCCTGCTGTAGTTCCTGATATATCTCCGTCACTATCTCCGTTACACGTCGTATTTGTTATCGCATCAAAAGAATAAGCCAATGTATCTGGCTCAGTAATTACTGAATTGTCATTCGCTGTACATCCATTATCATCGGTAACCACAACCGTATAAGTACCAGGGGATAAAGAGGAAATACCGCTAGAAGTGCTAGCTCCCAAATCATCCCATAAATAATCATAGGGTCCTGTACCTCCAACAACGACAGTAGTGATAGAACCATTATCTAGGCTTTTACAAGTAGCATTTGAACCAGTTGCTGTTACTGCTAATGGAACTGGCTCCGTAACATCTTCAGTTGCTGTACCTGTACATCCCTGATCATCAGTAATCGTTACTATAAACGTTCCTGCACAAAGCGTAGAAGCAGTTGCTGCAGTACTTTGAGCTCCTGGATCATCCCATGCATAAGTAGTATATACTCCTGAACCTCCTGAAGCTACAACGCTTAAATCTCCATCACATACTCCATTACATGATGCTCCATTCACAGTTATTACACCCGTAATTGCATCCGGTTCAACCAATGTTGTATCACCTGTTGCTGTACATCCGTTATTATCCGTCACAGTCATTGTAAATGTTCCTGCACTTAATCCAGACGGAGTTAAAGTATTTTGAGTTAACGGATCATCCCATATGTTTGAAGCATATGGTAAACTTCCACCTGCAACACTAGAAGTAATATCTCCATCAGCACCGCTATTACAAGTAACATTGGTAATCGCATCAATACTTACAATGACTTCAGTTGGTTCAGTTAAGGTTTCAGATCCTCCAACAGTACATCCATTATCATCTGTTACGGTTACATTTACTAAGCCTGAGCATAAACCGGTAGCTGTATGCGTAACTCCTGTTCCTGTTTGTGTACCTGGATCATCCCAAGAATAACTGTACGGACTTGTTCCTCCTGCAGGAGTTGCTGTTGCATCTCCACTGCAGATCTCAAAACAAAGTAAATCTGTTTTTGCTGTTACTACAGATAATACCGCCGGTTCTGTCACAGTGTATGAATCACTCGAGGTACATCCGTTATCATCAGTAACCGTAATTGTATATGTTGCTTGATTTAATGAACTAATTGACCCACTAGTACTTGCACCAACGTCATTCCATAAGTAAGTATATGGAGTAGTTCCTCCAACGGTTGAAACTGTTGCCGTTCCGTTTCCATCACCGTTACAAGTAATGTTTGTTCCTGACGCTGTTGCCGATAATGCAATCGGTTCTCCGATTGTAACATCCTGAGTTATTGAACAAGCATTATCATCAGTTACTGTACAAGTATAGGTTCCTGCTGGTAAACCAGTGGCAGTATGACTCGCTCCGGTACCAGTTTGTGCTCCTAAGTCGTTCCATGTATAAGTTATGGTCCCTGTCCCTCCCGATGCAGCTACCGTTACTGTACCAGTTGAATTACCATTACAATCCACATCAGTATCAGAAAAAGAATCGATAGTTATAGATGTAGGTTCAGAAACATCTTTAGTTGCTTGATTAGTACATCCATTATTATCCGTAACTGTTAAAGTATAAGAGGCTGCACATAAACCTGTAATATCTTCGGTTGTTTCTCCATTACTCCATAAATAACCCAATGGTAAATTAAACCCTGTAACAGAAGCATTAATTTCTCCGTCACAAAAACCATTACAAGAAACATCGGTTACAGCCGCATCAGGAATTGAAATAATGATAGGAGCTGGTTCTCTTAAATCATATAACGCGACTCCTTCTAATAAAGTAACGTTATCCGTTACTGTAAGAACATAAAACCCATTGTCTAAGCCCGATATAACGTCGGAATCAGGGAAAACATCTGACGCTCTTTGCCAGGCATAGCTATAATCTCCTGAACCACCTAAAACCGTTGCTGTTAACTCTCCATCAGACCCTCCATTACAGGATATAGAGTTCGTTTCATTAATGGTGACACTAGTAATCAAAAGGCCATGTCCCAGAAAGCTCTTGCTCAATAATAAATCAGATTCAGATTCTATATTTACCGCTATACTTTTCTTAAAGTGAATATTCCCAAATGTGTTTAAGCCAACACTTTTAGCATTACTTGAATTAATTCTTAGAAAGCCTTCAAACTTTCCTTTTTGTTCCGGAGAAAACTTCAAAATATCCATTATCTCTAATACAGATGAATCAGTCCCTATAAACTGAAAAGCATTAGCAAACAAAGTATTAATAGACTTAACTTTTACTGAATCTTTCAAAACAACCTCTTGGTTAGTATCAGAGAAAGATTTTTGATCGAAGAACAAACGATCCCCTTCACTTGGTATAATATCAGAAGCCTCTCCTCCTGAGCTTAAACTCCAATGTTGAGCGTCCATAAAATCACCCCCATCATTGATCCAGAAAATATCTCTTGACCACATAGTTGTAGACAACAAAAGGAATAATCCCAATAGATATTTTGGATTTAGGTAGTGCATTATAATATGTATACTAAAGTTAGATTAGCGTCATTGTACGGAAATAGCTTAATAATGTTCCCTTTTCGAAACAGCTAATAAATCAGTTATTCTACAACACCTTCAAACTGACTCAAAAATCGAATATCATTCTCTGAGAATAACCTTAAATCTTTAACACCATATTTTAGCATGGCAATTCTCTCAACTCCCATTCCAAAAGCGAACCCAGTATACTTATCAGAATCAATTCCACAGTTATCTAAAACTGCAGGATCAATCATACCACAGCCCATAATTTCTAACCAACCTGTGTACTTACACACGTTACATCCTTTACCTCCACAAATCGAACAAGAAACATCTACTTCTGCTGAAGGCTCGGTAAAAGGAAAGTAAGATGGTCTTAATCTGATTTCTGCTTTATCTCCAAAAAATGACTGAGCAAAGTATAGCAATGTTTGCTTTAAATCTGCAAAAGATACTTTCTCTGCGATATACAAACCTTCTATCTGGTGAAAAAAGCAATGAGCTCTAGCCGAAATTGCTTCATTTCTATACACTCTCCCAGGAAAAATTGCACGAATAGGTGGTTGTGCCTGCTCCATATGTCTTACCTGAACAGAAGAAGTATGCGTTCTCAGTAATACGTCTGGATTCTGTTGAATAAAGAAGGTATCCTGCATGTCTCTTGCTGGATGCTCCTCTGGTAAATTCAGTGCAGTAAAATTGTGCCAATCATCTTCTATTTCTGGTCCCTCTGAAACGGAAAAACCAATTTTAGCAAAAATTTCAACTATTTGATTCTTAACTAAAGATAATGGGTGTCTAGACCCTAAACTTTCTTTTTCAGCTGGTCTTGAAATATCTGTCCTTTCTTCAGATTCATCTTCAGAAGCATTACTATCATTGAAACTATCAAACTTTTCTTGCGCTGCTTTTGACAATGCATTTAGCGCTTGTCCAACTGCTTTTCTATCCGGACCAGGAACTGCAGAAAACTCAGGTGTTTTAAATAAAGCCTTAATCTCATTTTTAGCTCCAAGAAATTGAATTCTAAATTGCTCCAAAGTTGCAGCATCTTTTATTTCAAATGCTTCTAACTGAAGTCGTAGTGCCTTTATTAATTCTTCCATTACTGTACTTTTTTCACTTTCTCTATTGAGAAAATTATATCCTCCATTGGTCTACTTCTTCTATCCGTTGAAGTGTTAGCAATGCTATCTAATATTTCAAAACCACTTATTAATTCTCCGAAAACAGTATAGTCTCCATCTAAATGAGGAGAACCACCATCTGTAGTGTAAGCTTTAACTTGAGCTTCTGAAAAGCTTACTGCTTCTGTAGTATTCTTAACACTATCCAAACATGATTGCCATAATTTCTGGAAATACAGAACTGAATCCTTTTTACCAGACTCCACACATCTTTTATAGCCATTAGGAATCCATAGATTACTTGAGTCACTCATGAATGCTTGTTGTGATTGTTGTTGCTTATATCTCGTTCCGTTCATCGCCAATTGCTTCAATTCTTTCTTTGAAAATTTCTTCCCATGAACTATGAAAAACTGACTTCCGCTTGACTTGCGTTCAGGATTTTGTTTATCTCCTAATCTTGCTGCTGCTAATGCACCTCTTTTATGAAATAAAGTATCAATAATCTCAGCCTCCAAGGTATATCCTGGACCTCCATTTCCTAAAACAGTCCCCATCGGAGCATTTTTTGAATCCGGATCTCCTCCTTGAATCATGAAGTCTTTAATAATTCTATGGAACATTAAACTATCGTAGAACTTCTCTTCTACTAATTTCTCAAAATTAGCTTTGTGCACAGGAGTGCTATTGTACAATTTCACATACATGTCACCAAACTCAGTACTAATGCGATAAACACTATCTTCTTTAGAACACTTACTAGCCATTAATATGATCGAAAAGATCATGATAAATGAATATTTCAGTCCTTTGATTCCATATCTTGACATAATCAGCTGCTTTACATTAAGGATTAATTTCCTTAATTTGGTAACTTAAATTTGCTGTAAAAATAGGAATTTGATGAAAAAGAAAGCAGTCTATCAGATGTATATTGGATTATTAGTTGTTGTTTTAACTGGCTTGGTTGCTTGTACTAAACCAACTGACCCAAAAGTTATTGTAAATGTGAAGTATACAAATGGTCAGGCGGTAACCGGTGCTACCGTTAGGATTTTCCCAAATGAATTCTATTTAAATCCAGATATTGCTAGTCCTGCGGACACTGCGGACAGCTCATTCATTAATCAATTAACTCAAGACGAGATCAGTCTAATGCTGATTGCATCCGATACTAATTTAATAGAAGAAGCAGTCAGTGATGCGCAAGGAAAGGCGGAATTTACCAAGACTTATCCAATGATTCTTAACGTTTCTGTTATTAAGGATAGCTTAACTGGAACCGGTATGGCAAATTTTGTAGAAGATGAAACTACAGAAATTCAAATTACCATCAACTAAGCCGTTCGCTCGAAATAATCAATCAAACCTTGCTTAATCAACTTAAGCTGCTGACTGTTACTTAATTGAGGAAGCTTTTGCTTGTCTTCAAAATGTAACCATCCGTCTTTATCTTTCCCTATATATTCAAAATACCCGTAAGGTTCCAGTATGGCACATACTGCAACATGCATTAAATCCATTTTCTCCTTTTTACTGTATTTTTTTGGTCCTTGCCCTAATTCCTGAACACCTACCAAATAGATAATTCCTTGTACATCTAAGTCTCCGTCAAATTGAATCGACAGCTTATTTTGTAATTCTTTAAACTTTACTTCTAAATCATTTTCCATTTTATAAACTACTTTTGCAGTATGAAATTCCGTTTAATCTTTATTCTGTTCTCCACTTTCTGTTTGCTGGGAAACCAACAAAAGAAACAGAGTCAAGAAATTGATTTGGTATTTTGTATCGACCTCTCCTCCTCTACAAATGGCCTACTTCCGGTCTTAAAAAAACACTTTTGGGAAATTATATACGACTTCAATCGTTACTATCCTGAAGTGAATCTAAAGATAGGTTTAATCATGTATGGTAGACCTAGTTTCGATAAAAAAAACAATTACGTTAAAGTATATTCTGATCTTAGTAGTGACTACGATATGGTGTTTGATTCGTTTTCTAAATTGAGAACGAATGTCACTCAAGGCGAGGCATGGCTTGATCAAGCTATTGAAGTAACCATTAATCAAATATCTTGGAATGAAGATGCTATCAAACATGCGTATTTTATTGGAAATGGTCCTTCTCAAGGAAAACATAATACCTCCAAAACCTTAGTTAAAAAATCTATCGCTAAAAACAACCTGCACTTTAACTTTATGTTTTACAACAGCTACAACAATCAAAAGGATAAAGATGACTGGGAGGAACTTGCTGAAATGGGGAAAGGAAATTATAAACTTTTCAAACTAGAACCGAGTAGCATTCAATTTCAAAAGAAGTATGATGTGGAATGGATTACCGATTTAGGAGACATGATTAACGATAGCTATTTACCATACGGTTTGAATGGAAATGAAAGACTTAAAACTTCTTTAGATATCGATTCCATTTGCGCTACTATTGATGAAGACTGCTATGAATCACGTATGATTTATAAAGCTTCACGGTTTTATCAAAACAAAAATGCTTCATGGGATTTAATTGATTTATTTACTACGCAATCGATTAATCTCGAAGTTATTCAGGAAAGCGAAGTTTCTCCAACACTTAAAAGCATGAAAGAAGCTGACCTTATCAAGTATCTTCAATTAAAGAAACTAGATAGAAAACAGCTGTTAGCAGAAATGGCCAGGCATTCAGCTAAAAGAGACTTGTTTCTTTACAAAAAGCACGCGAAACTGAAGCTTTTCAATCAACAGACTTATTTTTACGAAGCTTTGATTTCTAGCTTGGAATCAGGATTATCTTCACATTTCAAAATCACCTATTGATGGATTATTCAACGGTTGACATCATAATCCTTGTTCCTATATTATTCGCCTTGATTAAAGGTTTTAAGAAAGGATTGATCCTTGAGATTGCAACTTTAGCCGGATTAATCGTGGGAATATATGCTGCTATAAAATTTTCAGACCTTATCAATGATTGGTTAATTGAAAGCTTTCAAATTGATCAAAAGCTCCTTGCTTTCGGAATTACTTTTGCTGCTGTTTTAATTGGACTTCACTTTCTAGCTAAGCTGGTTGAAAAGCTAGTTAAACTGGTCGCCATGGGATGGTTGAACAAAATTGGTGGATCCATATTTGCTCTTGTAAAATGGACAGCGATTTTGAGTGTTTTAATTATCATTTTTGATAAGATTAACACCAGTTACACGATGGTAGAAAAAGACGAACTGGATAGTAGTTTATTGTATCATCCGATCAAAAACTTTACTCCTAGTATTTTACCGTTTTTAGAAGACTTTAGCGAATATTCAATTCCTATTGATCACTTAGATTCCATTCCAAATCTAAATCCCAATTTGCCCGAATTTCAATAGCTTCTTTGAATAACACTCTTTTTTCAGCTTGACGCTTTTTCAAATAATTACCGGAATCCCATTTTCCGTTAACTATATCTTCCTGCACCCAAACAGCTTTGTATTTTCCGAGTTTTAGATTAGTTAATTTTATTGTTTGTCCTTTCGTAATTATCTTTTCTTGATGTAACAGGACCTCTTTTGCATTCCATATTTGAACAAATGATACCAGCGAATCACGTTGACTAATACTCAAGTTCAAATTCCCTAAAGATTGACTCGGTATTACAGAGAATATACAACTTAAGGTATCTGTATTTGATTCTCCTATCAGATTACTTAGGTTATTAGCAGGTATGCTTAAGTGATACGTCCCTTCTTTCTCTAAAGGAATGCGAAAACTATTTGATTCTTTATTAAAATCAACACTAAAGTCAAGTGCTAAACTATCCTTAATCAATACCCATTGAGCGGTATCATATGATACGATTGGATTTTTAAATCTAATTTGAAAAGTATCCGTTTTAGTCAGAGATCTTGAGTAACTATTGGTCCATAGTAATTTAGACTCTTCTTTGATAGAACTTTTAGCGTTTGGAAATACAGTCAAAGTATCCTCAAAACTTTTCTCCTTCACCAGTACTTGAAGACTATCAAAGCCTGAAAAATCATGAATCCATAGTCTTAGTGAATCTCGATTCAGAGACCATTGCTCATAAGCTTCAGCTCTTTTCTTAGCTGATACGCCAAGTAAGCCTATCTTAAAACCTTGTACTTTTTTCCTAAAGTTTATGGTAAGAAGCTCTGAATATTCCAGCTTTTTAGAAGCAATTTTATTGATTGTATCCTCTTTTTGAAAGGTAACAAGTTGGACGGATTTAGTAGAATCCGTCAATTGAATGGATTCTTCCATAAAGGCTAGTCGCTCATTCCCTTCGTCATAAACATAATTGGCATTTTCATCCTTTAAGGCAAAAATAGAATAGCTACCTGGCGCTAGGTATTGAAATTGAAAAGCTCCACTTTCATCTGATTTGGTAATGTAATCTGGATTATCCTTGTAAATACTTGAATCATTCTTCGACTTATATAGAAAGACCAACACACTTTCCTCCGGACTACCGTCTTCTGACTTAGTGATAGTTCCTTTCAAACTTAAGCTATCAATAAAATCACCCGTACTAAAAACAAACTGATTCTGTTTAAGTGGATTAGCTTCATTCAGATCTCTAATTGCATCACCGACAAAAAAGCTATAGGTTGTACTATCCGCTAAAGTATCCGTCCAAAACAAAGTAATTTTCTTTCCTTTAAGCTTGTAATCCAGGTTGTTCAATGGAGGAGAAACCAGAACATTTTTCTTGAAATCCTTAACGATTAAATACTCGTCAAACTTCAATTCAATCTGATTCCCTTTGAAATTTTTACTTGCGTTAACCGGACTAGACTCCAAAACCTTTGGTCCTTCCGTATCCTTCAACCCTCCAGTCAATACAGACTTCTGAGCACATGAAGCAAGTAACAAAACAAATAGAATTATAAACCAATTTTTTAAGACCATTTTAATGCAATTAATTCGCAAATACCTTCTAAACCTTTTTGATCCATTTCATTGAACTGATCAAATTCCTTGCTATCTATATCTAATATAGCCACTACATTTCCATCCACTAAAACAGGAACTACTATCTCAGAATTAGATTCTGCAGAGCAAGCGATATGTCCTTCAAACTCATGAACGTTAGCAACAACCATAGATTGCCTTTTTTCAAAAGCTGATCCACAAACACCCTTACCCTTTTTAATTCTTGTACAAGCTACCGGACCTTGAAATGGTCCTAACACCAATTCATCATTTTCTACCAAGTAAAAACCAACCCACCAATCATCAAAGCTTGTTTTGATCAACGCACATGTGTTAGCCAGATTAGCGATCAAGTTGTCCTCTCCTTCTAAAAAGGATTTAACTTGATTCGTTAACAATTGGTAATCTCTCATGATTCAAAGATAAGTATTCGAAACGTTAAACTTCTCCCGATTCTGGAGTGAAAGCGAAAGTAAGAACCGTTATATGACAAGCGTAATTTCTCTTTAAGCTTTCTGCGCATGCAACCAGCGTCGCTCCTGTCGTCAATACATCATCTATTAACAAAATCCGTGCGTTTTCCTTTAATCTACCTGAAAGACTTCTATAAACAGATTTCGATCTGCTAAATCTGTTGAATTTTTCTTGCTTCGTTTGAGATGATATGTTTTTAGTCCTTTCCATAGCTTCTATAACTGACAGATTCATTCTCTTCGATAATTGAATTGCCATCTCCTCAGCTTGATTAAATCCTCTTTCCCTCCTTTTCTTTTTGTGCATAGGAACAAACACAATGTGGTCGAAATCCTCATGATTAACCTCATTCATCATATGTTTTGCAATCCATTTCCCAATTCGTTTTTGACCAGAATACTTGTAGGATTCAATAACACTCTGGCTTGGTGATGATTTTAAATAGTAGTAAGTAGAATTTAACTGATCTATTGCTGAACAGGCATAGATATTTCGATGATCAGTAACTTTTAGCTGTTTTAACTCTTCCTCACATAGAAAACATAAAACCCTTTCTTGACTCAAATAGGGTTCTTTACAATGCACACATTGATTAGAGAAAACAAGTTTTCGGATGGCTGAAACAAGCATGTATAAAGGGTTTAGACATCGTAAACTTAGGATTTTAGCATCATTTTAAGTATTTTCGTTAGCCAGCGTTGAAAAATTTCATGCTGATAAAGGATAAGTTATGGCTGAAAACACACCAAAACCAACAGGTAGAACGAATACGGTTAAGAAACCAACTACCACTGCAAAAGCTAGAACAACAGCTACAAAAACTACTAGTAAAGCTTCTACTGCATCTAGCAGTGAAAAGGGATCAAACAAAGTATTATTGATTATTACTTGTATTCTAGGATTAACTACTGGTTTTTTTGGATGGCAATTTGGAGTTAAGTCTTCAGAATTAACAACGGCTACAGAGGTTAAGGAACAAGCGCTATCTGAAAAAGATCAAATTAAATCTCAATTCGATGCTCAACTTGCTGAGTTAGAAGCAATGAAAGGAGATAACGCTGAAATGAATGAGCGTATTTCTAAACTTCAAGAAGAGTTAAAAACGGCAATGACTGAATTAGAAGGATTCAGAGAAATGGGAGAATTAGAAAGTATGAGAAGATATAAAGCACAGTACTACTCATACAAGAAACAAGTTAGATCATTAAGCAAAAGAGTTAAAGAGTTAGAAGCTCAGAATGCTCAACTTACTGAAGAAAACTCAGGATTAAAATCGAATTTAAAGACTGAGAAAAATAGAAACCAAAGATTATCCAACGAAAACGTAGATCTTAATGATAAGGTATCTATGGGATCGGTTCTTTCTACTTATCAATTAAGTGTTAATGGTGTTAAGTTAGGTGTTGGAGACAAAGAGAAGATCAAAACAAAAGCTAAGAAAATTGAAAAGATCAGAACTTGTTTCACGGTTTCTGCAAACAAGATTACTCAAACAGGAATGAAAGATGTATTCGTAAGAGTTGTTGGTCCGGATGATAAAGTATTAACTGACGGAGGTAGTAATTTCAACTATAAAGGAAAGTCAATTGCATACTCGGTTAAAGATGAGTTAGACTATCAGGGAGAAGCTGAAGACATGTGTTTAAGAATCAAGAATCCTTTAGGAGATTTTGAAGAAGGAACATACAGAGTTGAAGTTTACATTGACGGTAACAAAATTGGAGAAGAGAATCTAAGATTA